>NZ_JBNGOS010000007.1:0-207276 GCF_050589685.1 Saccharicrinis sp. 156 | reverse complement strand
TAACCTATTTCTATGCGCCCATGGCCGAAACCGTTCTCGATACCCATCAGTTGCCTGATCAGCGAGTCGTAATTGGCGATGTGATGGAGGTCGTCATAACTAATGTTCTGGCACAGCCTAACCTGCGAAAGCACGAATATCTGCCACAGGTCCATTCCCGGCCTTCCCATGTTGTTGTTTTCCGAGAATATCTTTTTTTCCAGGATCTCGAACACCTGGGTGTTCCACTTGGGGTTAATGAATATTTCTTTTAACGCCGCGCACAAGCCCGGCAACGCACCTCCGCGTTTTGCAGTGGGTATTTTTGTGTCCTGTATCAACAACCTGCCAAGGGTAATTTGCTGTTCGAATCTTTTTCGCATATCTGAACCTGATTGAAAATTTGTGGTGAACCAGACGAATCTCAAATCGTCAACAGGTTGAATATCTGTATTTTAATTGATTTTAGCAAGCCGAAACCCATAAAGATTCTAACTAGTTTTCAACACTAACCAGTTGAGCGTGAATACATATCGGGTTTACGTGCAGAGACTAGATAGAAAACGATGGGTAAGAAATTGACTGTATATATGATTGATGGAACTGAATATGGTCCCAGGTTTAGTGAAATTGGTAATTGGGTTGGTAAAGCAGTGTACAGTCCAAGAGCTTCCGTAAATAAAATAATGTCAAGGGATGAATTTGATAACCCTGGTGTTTATTGCCTAAAAGGTGACCCAACAAATGATGCATATGATGAAAAAATTTACATTGGAGAGGCTGAGAATATTAGAGTTAGATTAAAACAACATTTGAGCGATCCTCACAAAGATTTTAAAGAGCTTATATTTTTTGTAAGTAAGGATGAATTACTCACTAAAACACAAATTAGATATTTGGAATCAAGACTAGTTCAGTTAGCTATTGAGGCCAAATCGGCACAGATCGAAAATGGAAACTCCCCGGGTTTACCAACGCTACATGAGGCGGATATTTCTGATATGGAATATTTCTTAGATCAAATTAGATTGATCTTACCGGTAATGGGATTTAAGTTTTTGATTTCTTCAACAATTAAGCATGAAAATGATAAAAACGCAGTAGAAAAATATTCGGTTCAGGAAACCTATTATATAAAAACGAGGTCCTTTAATGCTTCAATGGCGGAGACTGATCAAGGATATATTGTAGCTAAAGGAAGTGAGGGGAAAAGAGAATTATCAGCATCTTGTACAGAAACCTATAGAAATATGCGAAGAAAGTTGGTTGATACTAAGATAATGGTAGAGGAAGGGGATAAATTGGTTTTTGCCGAAGACACTATTTTTAATAGTCCAAGTGCAGCTTCAAATATGATTCTTGGAAGGAATTCAAATGGATTCACAGAGTGGGTAAATAAAGAAGGTTTGACATTTAAAGATGTTCAAGATAGAATAAATGAGAATTAATACGGCTTAACCCTATGCTTGCACTAATCACTCTTCTAGCCTTAGCAGCTATCGCCTTCATTTTTTTTCGTCATTTTAAACGACCAACCTGGATAAAACCCAATGATGAATTCCCCCCCAAATGGCGAGCCATCCTATCTCAAAAGGTCAACTACTACTACCATCTTTCTTCGGAAGAAAAAACACAATTCGAATACCGCGTGCAGGAGTTTTTGCTGAACAGTAAGGTAACAGGTATTGAGGTGGAAGTGGATATCAACGACAAATTATTGGTGGCTTCCAGTGCTATTATCCCCATTTTTAGGTTTCCGGAGTGGCGTTATAACAATTTAAAGGAGGTATTGCTATACCCATCTATGTTCAACGAGAAGTTGGAAACATCAGGTGACAATCGTAGTATTTTAGGCATGGTAGGTACAGGTTTTATGGAAGGGAAAATGATTCTTTCCAAGCCGGCATTGCATCATGGTTTTTCCAATGCTTCAGACAAAAAGAATACGGCCATTCATGAGTTTGTTCACCTGATAGATAAAATGGACGGTGCTATTGATGGCATTCCTTCTTTGTTGTTGGAGAATCAATACGCCATTCCCTGGCTCAATCTGATCAATCAAAAAATAGAGGAGATATACACTCATAAGTCAGACATTAATCCTTATGGAGGGACCAACAAACAGGAGTTTTTTGCGGTGGCCAGCGAGTACTTTTTTGAACGACCCAAACTGTTAAATCAAAAACATCCGGAGTTGTATAAACTGCTGGAAGAAATCTTTCAACAACATCTATCCACGATAAACTTAACGAAAACGAGAACTCGATCTGGGAGGAACAGTCCTTGCCCTTGTGGTAGTGGATTGAAGTATAAAAAGTGTTGTGGTAGGGCAGCCTAGAAAAACCAATGCGGTAGGACAGTTAGAATTCTCGGGCAAAGAATGTTTTTTCAATAACTAAACCCAATCAATTATCCCATATCTTCCATTATATAACCACGATCTGTCTTCAGTTTCTTGTATTTTGTTTTTATCCATGCCTACTAAAACTTCCGATTTTAATACTCTAATGAATACGGCATTCATGCCGAGATAGTTCACGATGTTTTTTGTAGGCGTAGTATGTTCCCAATATCGGTCGCCAACTAGTTTGCGGTAGTTTAAATCTCCCTTAAAAATAAGTAGTTCGCTTGGTTCTAGTAAAGATTTTAAAGGTGTTGGCATTTGGCTATACAGCAAACCACTCGACCAAAATTCATCATCCGAATAAAGGATATTTTCCATGGCGATATTCTTGCTTAAGAATCTGGCTAGCGATTCCAACCCTTCTTGATCAGCGATAAAACAAAGTAAGTCGTTAAAGTCTGTGATGAGTGCATCGGATACAAAATAAGGGATAGACTTAAAATGTAGTTGAACGGTTTTGGTACTCGTCTTTTTTAGGATCCAATAAGCCAGGCAAAGGTCTAAAAATAATTCTTCACCGGCATTGTCAAGTATGATATCCATACGGGTTGAACT
The DNA here is from genome assembly GCF_050589685.1 of Saccharicrinis sp. 156. Taxonomy (NCBI): domain Bacteria; kingdom Pseudomonadati; phylum Bacteroidota; class Bacteroidia; order Marinilabiliales; family Marinilabiliaceae; genus Saccharicrinis; species Saccharicrinis sp. 156. The sequence goes on along the minus strand of NZ_JBNGOS010000007.1, from coordinate 204,338 downwards.
TTTCAATAAACGGGTACATTCCTTCGAATGGTCTATCAACAAAGTATTGTTTGCCTGTGAATTGTAGGTTTCCTTGTCTTGACTTAAATCCGCCATGTTTCCCAGTAGGTTCAGCTTTAAAATGGCCTGTGCCGATTCATCAATATTCAGTTTGCATATTTGTTCTACTTGCTGCCAAAGCCCAACCAGTTTGTCCGATTTTTTTTGTAGATCCCCAAGTTTGATATGTCTGAAATAATCGAAACGGTTGTTCCTGAAATTCATTGTCTCAGACAGTTTGTGGTACAAGTAGTTTTCAATAAAAAGAAAAGGAGCATTGTTCCAATGGTAGTTATGTGAGCTGATGGTATTATTGATATCTTCGTGATATGTGTTTTCAGCCTTTAAATGTTTTATCGATTCATTTGGGATTGAGTTCCTAAGCTTTATGAGTTCATGGGCATATAGTGGATTTATGTCGATAAGGCCATCGATTATTTTAGGAATTCTATGATGCAGCGTATATTGGGCGAACGATTGCTCATCGCTTGTAAATATTTCTAATGACATAGTTCTAGCTTTTCATGAATACAAACGTGCAATTGTGTAGATTATTTTTGGGGGATATGAAAAATAACTGGTCAGCTTGAAGGCTATGACCTTTTACCCGGATTATGTATTGGAGGTTCGTCATGAGCATTGCAAGTACAATAAAACAAGGCATTACTGAAACGAGGCATAACTTATCCCGATTACCTTCTGGAGCATCGTTCTGGTGAGTTGAAGTGAAGCAGCGGAGTGTCTTGTTTTGAAACAATTTCAATGTGTAATAGATTTTCTAATGCATATTGCGGGTTTAACCCCCTGCCACTATTGACCATTAATCTAATGACCATATTGGCTTTGATACTTAGGGTTAAAGAGGTTTTGTGACAACATTTTTTCAGTCCATTCCAAAGATTTTGATTTATCTGCCGAGGTTACATTAATCACGCTATAGGCATCTTCTCCCTTAATGTTGGCCAATCGCCATTGCCATTGACTGATAGTATGAGATCCTCCGTTGCTATACCACCAGCAAGAGTATAATGGCTGTTCGTTCGGTTTATGCAATTCAAAAGAATACACGTAATGTACACCAATCTGAAGCTCGGCTTCCTTCTTTATATTGAAACCGCTTGCACGCCAGCATATAAAAGGGTTATGGTCGGAACCCAGCATAAACGCAGGTGGTTTGATATAAACCAATGCGGAATCGTTCTCCAGTTTAATTACCCCGTCCGTACTTTCGCTTCGTTCAAAGCCAGAAATAAAAACCGAAGAAGAATCGAACGCTGTTTTAAACGAATTTTCGTGAATATCGTAACTGCCAATAATAAGCAACGGCGCAATCGCCAGACTTAAGTAATGTTGCTGCCCGAACTTAACTCGAACGATTTTCTGTCTTTTATAAAAAACCTTACCGTAAATACCGATAAACAGCAAAGGAATACAGCAGTTCACCACAAAAATTAATAAACCGATAGTTTCATGTATCAGCGTTTCGGGCATCGCTTGTAGCAGTACGGTTAAGATAATTCGTGTAAGATTGGCAATTAGTACTAAGGTTAGCGCAAGCAATAGAGCCCCAATAACTAAACTCATTCGGGGACGTTTGTTGTATTTTCCGGCAAAAAACGAAAGCGTAAAGATGGCAAATACCAATGCCGAGGCAATCATATTTAAACCAAGGCATTCAGGGGCAACCGTAAATTCAATGTCATTCAAAAAAATGCAATTGCCTTGTACGGTGAGATTGCTGGTAATAGGCATAAGCATGTTACCAGCTAATTGGGATACTTTTAATCGAAGAGGGAAACTGTAAATGCTTAAAAAATATTTGACGGCTGGTGTACAGATGATACTCAATAACAAAGATAAAAGTGTTGGCCGGTAATTGGTTACAACCAGGCTGCTTAATAGTGCGCAACAAACACCAAAAAATAGAATGCTGTACACATGGGTCATGTAGAATACAACCAACAGAACGGTTGATAGCAAAAATAATGGTGTGAATTTCGAAATGCCACCGGTTTTGGTTAATGTGAAAGGTAATGCCATAAAAAATAATAGCTGTTCAAACCGTAAACCTCCAAACTCGTTGAATTTGGGGATGGCAACAAGTGTTACGATAACAGCTGCAACGTAACCTAAATTCATCTCTTTTAATAATTTAGATTTAGAAGCAACGAGTTCTTCTATACTCCAAACTAATTTGGTGTACCTGTTCAGTTTCCCAATCATGTGGAAACTAAAGGTGAATGCAAGTATCTTTAAAAATTTCATGGTAATATTTTAAATGCTTTTGATTAGAGATAAGCGCCTGGCGACCAATAAAAGGCTCTTTCCACAGCTAACGAGGCTGGTGGAAGTCCCACGCCGTGGGTGTGGGGATGGGGGTTATTGATTTGGCTAACCTACAGGCTTTTTTATCCAAATTTGAAATACACAAAGCAGAGTATGGCCCCAAGTGCGATAATAAGAGCCCACTCGTGAGGTTCGGGAACCGCACCGGAATCTTGCAGGTTGGCATTCTGTAAGCTGTTTTTATTTTTCTTGATATCAAAACGATCGTAGTCTTTTTGCGATTCGAGCACTATCAAACTCGAAACAGGTGTTACTATAAAAGCTTCGTTACAGAGATGATAAACAGATTTTGGTATTGTCGCATCTTCTTGTAGAAACAGATTACCTGCCTTTTGCATTACTGTATGGTAATTGTAAAGACGAAGTAGATGACTGGGTGCGCGGGGTATTTGGGCAGTGTTATCTTTATTGGTAACAGCTGGCACTATGGCCATATGCGACATGGGAATATTTACGCCTCCTTTAATTTGTCTGTATTCCTTGAACCAATTTTCAATTTGTAGTCCTTGAAGTTCCGCAATTGTCATATTTCTGCAATCTATTAGTTTTAATTGTTCCAGGGAAGTGATATATGGTGATTTTATATGGTCTAAAACAATAGTCGCGACGGATTTGGTTTGTTCGGATAAATAGGTAATCAACCTATTATGGAATACTGAACTTTTGAGTTCAGAAGGGATGGGAGAATTGTTTTTTCCTTTCGTGATGATTAAAGCAGATTCCGGCCAATCTATTTCAAACACGGGCATCAAGGAAAAAGGTCTCTTTGTAAGGCGATGAATAAGCATATCGAAATTAGCGAGCTCAAGCTGCATAAAACCATGATCGTGCACATATACAGGGGCACTACCTGCTTGCGACATAATTTGTTTTACTTCTTTTTCGTTCCAGGATTGGTTAATGTCCAGGTAAATAGCCTTTGGGATTCTGTTATGAGCGTATTCAATGGGTTTTATTTGGTACGATTGTTTATTGAAGGTAAATGGGTTTTCCGTTAAAGGAGATGCGTTCAAGGAGCAGGACCAACTGCCAACAGGTTTTCCTTCATAGATATACTGATTTGGTAGCGCTTCGGAAAAGAAGCCAGGCATTTTTACGGAATTAGCTTTACCAACCAGCTTAACATGAGTAACTTCGTGGGCTTGACTGTTTTTAGGGCCCTGAACCCTCATGCTCTGAAAGTATAAGCGGTTGTTTTTATACAAAAGTGGTGCAGTAATCCCTATTTTTACCCGGCGGGATTCTTTGGGAGTGCAGGGAAAAATGGTGGCTGTTAACCTATTACCTTCTTGCCAATGCAAAACCACGGGGTCACGTCTCTCTCTGCCAACAATGGTTTTATAAGCCTTGGAAGCTTTCTTTCGAGTGGTTAACCTCGATTTCTCTTCTTTTCCGTCAATCCATAACGATAGCGAGGAAGCAACGGCACCATCCGGTAGATAAAAAGTAAACAAAGCTTCCTGCTGGCTCCGGTTATTGGTGCTGGTATTTTCTATCCAGATCGTTTTTTCAAAATAGACCATTCTGTATGCGGGATATATCCTTACGTCTGTCAATTCTTTGTTGACCTTTAGGTTTCTTCCCGACCAAAGTTTTTCGTAAGCATAATGTCGACTGTTAGTGTTGGACGATAGAATTTTAACCTGGTCCTGATTGCTGAAAGTTAGCTCACTGGTAAATAGATCCGCTATGGCAACAAGCGGGTCGTGCTTTTTAATATCGGAAAACGATCCTCGGTTAAAGTCAAAATCCCACCAACCGTCAGAATGTACCTCGTACAGCAGTTTTTTGCCGATAATACGTTTGGTCCAATATTCGGAGGTGCTGTTTTGTGCATAAGCCACCCATTCTGGCAGGTTACTCCCTTCGTTTAACACAAGATCTTTTTGAGCGCCTTTAATTTGTTTGTCATGATATGAGTAAATAATAACGTAGAGGAGTAGTACCATTATTCCTGTCGTAGCGCCAGATAATACCATTTTAGGATGCGCATTATGGTACTTGACCTTAAAGGTAGCTATGAGTCCCCAGGTCAGAAGGAATATGGGAACGAGCAGATGAATTGAAAGTCCCAGTAATACTAATCCTATAATTGCTAAAGGGGAAAAGGGTAACAGAACTATAGCATAGTACGCGAATATCAACAAACCAAGGCCTGTAAAGAACGATACCATTTTTCCGGCCCATTGAGGAATTTCTCCCGTGTAGCCAATAAAAATAAACGCAAATAGAGTTAGGGGAAGTGCTATCTTTAACCACACTGGAGTGATCGCAAAAATATGTATGTCCTTATTGAGTGTAAAACAGCTTACCATCATCAATGATAAAACAATATGCCAATTAAATTTAGGCATAGGAGACTTGAAAATACTGGAATCTTTTGGCCTATCGGCAAATGAGAGTAAAAAGTAAACCATAGCGATGGGGTAATTCAATAAGGCAGCACCTTGTAAAGTTTCGCGTGTATGTGGCACAAAATAAAAAACGGTCATTGAAACTGGCATGAGGCATAGGCCTAAAATTTGGATGGGGGTTAATTTTGTTTTCATAATTGAATATATAAAAGTACTTTGAAATACAAAGTTAAAGATCAAAAAAATAAACTTTAGGTCGCAGTAGCTGGTTTTGGATTACTGGCTTGAAGCTTATTCGCTATTCATTCCTTTTATTAATTTATTTAGTCCGTCAATATGCTTTTGGAACGAAAGTCGTCCCAGTTGAGTGGCTTTGTACGTAGTTTGGGGTTTTCGACCCACAAACTGTTTGTGTACCTCAATAAGTTCATTTTTTTCCAATGCTTTTATATGGCTGGCCAGGTTTCCGTCTGAGGCACCAAGGTGTTCTTTTAATGTATTAAAGTCCACCTTCTCGTTCACCATCAATATGGCCATAATTCCCAGCCGCAATCTACTTTCGAAGAGTTTGCTTATGTTGTCGATAATGCCCATTATACCTTTTTATCTGTTAAAATATAGTAAAGCGTTAATAGCCAGTTTGATTGTGTTGCCAAGGGAACTAATTATTTGCACCTGCCGCGCTGGTTTCGTATTTCGAATACATAATACCGCCATAAACTATATGTAAAACGCCAAAACCAATCAACCAAAAAATAATACCGTATCCAATTAAAAGGCTGCTTATTAAACCTAAAAATATTTCAGAAACGCCGAGGTACCTTATTTCCCGATGTGTATATCTGCTGGCGTTTAAAAGGGCTAAGCCGTAAAATATAAGTGTTGAAGAAGCCAATAGATAAAGTTCGCCATGGTAGGTTAATACCAAACAAAATATTCCTCCGGTAATTAAGGGTATAAATAAATTGATGAGGAAATATTTGGTAGAGGCATCCCATATTTTTAGTCCTTGTTTTATACTGTTCTGATACGTAAAAAAGAATGCCGATAATATGGCAAGTGTCAAGGTTATCATGGCAATGATTGCTACGGTAATAAATCTGTCCGAAAAAATATGGAGCGATAAAAAATACTCGGTAACCTGGACGGGAGGGGCAAAGGAACCGTCGCCCAGATACCACCACGTGTACAATCCGCTTATAATAGCAATAATGCCAGCCGAAATGCCTGATAAACCGCTTAAGGATAAACAACGGCTCGAACGCTCCATTAACGAACGTATTTCTGAAAGATGGTTCAATTGCTCTTCTGCATTCATGACATAATATTTAAAAGTACTTTGTAATGCAAAGTAAAGATTAATTTTTTTAATGGGCAAATAAATGTGGTATTTTTTGAATTTGTTGCAAACTAACGGATGAAAATACGGGATTAACCCAAGAGAATGCAAGGCTTGTCATGGCTAGGCCTTACAAAACGTATGGTTTCCGTCATTATTCATGAATTCGCAAAAACGGTTCAGATTAAATTTGAAGCGTAAATATAAAGGTACTCCCTTTGGTAACCTTGCTTTCGATGTGCAGTTCGCCACCTTGCATTTCAACAAATTCTTTACAAAGTACAAGTCCGAGTCCCGAGCCTTTTTCGTTATAAGTGCCTTCGCTGCTTGGAATTAAATTCGAAGAATAGAATCTATCGATTTTCTTTTGCTGGATACCTATACCTTTATCTTCAACTTTTATGGCTAAATATTCGCGATCATCTTTTACAATGGTATCACAATATATTTTTACTGTGCTGTTTCTGTGCGAAAATTTGATTGCGTTTGAAACAAGATTGCGCAAGATGGAGGAAAACAGTTTCTCGTGATATAAAGCCATGGTATCTTCTGGTATGTTATTGACTATCTTAATATTCTTTTTCTTTGCTTCCTGGCTGTGTAAAACCAATACTTCATCACAAATTTTTACGACGTTATCACGTTTCAACTTTACTTCAGGAGCGTTACTTTTAATAATTTGCCATTCCAGGATATTCTCCAATAAATCATAAACATCACGACTTGAGTTGTTTATGGTTGTTAGTTTGCTTCTTTTTTCCTCCTCGCTAAATTCATCATATTCGTTCACCAAGAGGTCAATTAATTGGTTAAACGAACCCAGGGAATTTCTTAAATCATGAGCCAGAACCGAAAAAAGTTTGTCTTTCATCGCATTTGACTGCTTTAGCCTTAACTCAGAATCTTTAATGACCTGTTCGTTTGCTTTAATAAGCGTAATGTCAATGGCATTAAAAATAACGGAGTTTTCGCTTTTATAGGAAATTCTGCCCTGAAACCAACAATCTATGTTATTTATTGAAACAGGATATTCGATGATCACCAATTTCCTGGTGAGTAGACATTGTGTTATGGCTTTTTGAATTTTGTTCGCCACTTTTTTTTCAAAGATGTCGTGTATCGTATTACCCAAAAGTTCATGTTGCGGTTTTATCAATAAATTTTGTTTTGTGGTTGCAACACTTTGGTATACCCCCTTCTCGTTAAATTCGAAAATTAAGCTGTCCAGCGATTCGAAAATGGCCTTGAGTTTAGTTTCGTTTTTTTTTGTTTTTAGGAAGTTGTAAATCAATAAACCAATTAAAATGCTAATCACCAATGAGCTTAGATATAAATACACCTTGGTTATTTTGTCTTTGTTGTAATAGTATTTCCAATCAATTTTAGGCTTGGCAGCTAAAATCCAGTTGCCATAGGGTAAGTTTATAGATACGGTTACCGGATTGTTTGAGAAAATATCTTTGTTCCCAAAAAATATCTCACCATGGTTTCCGGTACCATCATATCCCTTAAGAGAATACTCCATTTCTTTGTCGTCCAAAACTATGCCAGCTTCTTTAAGAAGTGGATCCATCAATATAACGATATCAGTAACGCCCCAAAATTCACCTGCTGTAGATTGCGTTTTATCAAAGATTGGAGTGTAACTAATAAAAGCAATCCCCCCTTCGATAAGCTCAACCGGACCAGCTACAAACGTTTTTCTGGTTTCTATTGTCTTGTTTACAATTATCTTTCTTTTGGGATGATCCAACAAATTTAATCCAATTGCATCCTCATGACCTTTTAAGGGATAGATGGCACTTATAATACAATTTTTGGATAGAGCCATAGAGTTGATGACCGTATCATCCTTAATTAAATCAAATGCAAGAATTGTAAATTCTTCATTTGAAATGTTGGGTTTCAAGGAAACAAAAGAAGCAACTCCTTTTGTATAGTAAATTCTTGAATATAATGCTTTTTCCAGTCTCGACTTCTTAGAAATTAAGATATCAAGTATCTGATTTCTGACATCTTTTTCCCATTGCCCTTCTTTATGTTTACTGTATTTCAAGGTGCTTATTATCAGTAGGAAAAAGCACGCTACAGCAATAATAATAGGTAAAAGTTTATTTTTTAGATTGGAAGACATTAGTAATGATTCTTAATTATTTTATAAATCCAAGTGCTTATACTTGTTGATCATGGATTAAGTGGTAATATATTCAAAATAATCCAATGAGATCTTATTAAAAAGTTTTATTGAATAATGAATGGTTTTTTAGGGGCATTCGTAACAGCGCGAAACACGCAAAAATTGTTATTTTTGGTTCAAAAATATACGTTATGAATTTATCTGGCAAATGGAGTTTTAAGGAAGAATTCGATTTTGGAAAGGATGAAGGGGAGGTGGTATTAACTCAGGCAGGTAACCGGGTATATGGGATATTAGGTTTTACGGAGTTTATTGAGGATGAAATACCATTTAAAGTCAAGTGTCATCTTGATGGTAGATTGGAGGGTAACAAAATAAAATTTGAGGTCGTTGGTGTTGAACTCTCCTCAACAGAAACATTGGAGTATTTTCCCGAAAAAAGAGAAGGTATTATTAACGCCAACGGACAGATTGTTGGTTCCAGTGAAGATGAGCAAGGGGTTTGTGGTGTTTTTGTAATGGAAAGAGTTTAACGAAATTTTAGCGTTCGTAAATTGCAATCTAAACATAATATATTCCAGGTAGAACTTTATTGAAAAAACTTAACAAAAACCGTAACCTTTTTTTTAATCTTCCCGTATAAAAGTATATAGTTGAAATGACAATTCGAAAATGTTAATTTTCAGACACTTCTATCCACGGTATCCAAATACCGGTTATGTATAAATAATACTTGTTGATGTTAAATTTCCGGCTATGAAAAATGTATTGCTGTTAACTGATTTTTCAAACACTGCCCGAAATGCCGCTTTTTATGCCTTAAAGATGTTTAAGGATGATGATGTTACTTTTATATTGTTAAATGCGTATGACTTAGAATTTAGTGGCAGCCCGTATGTAATGCAGGTGAAAGAAGAGATGGCTTACGAAAGTGAAAAAGGCTTAAAACAAGAAATGACACTTCTTAAGCGCGCTTTTCCAGAGGCAGATGTGAAAGTTCTATCCGGTTTCGGATCTCTGATTGATGTAGTACACGATTATATTCACAAAAATCATCCTGACTTGATTGTGCTTGGTTGCAGAGGAGAATCTGCTTTGGAGAACTTTTTGTTGGGTTCAAATGCTTACGAGGTTATTAAGAATATTAAGGCTCCTATTTTGGTGGTGCCTAAAAGCGCACAGTTTAAAAAACCAGAAAAAATTGTGTTTGCCACTGATTTAAAAGATATTCCAAAGGATGAGGTTATGAATCCTGTTCGGGATATTGTGGAGCGTTACCGTTCGGCATTGATGTTTGTTAATGTGCTTGATGATGAATATGTTAATCGCTTAGATGCCGAAAATAAAATTGCTACCCACTTCCCTAATATCGACTTGAGCTTCAACTTTATAGAAGGTGAAGACGTTAGTAAAAGTATTAGTAAGTTTATGGAAGAGAATGATGCGGAAATAGTAGCTATGGTTCGCCACGATGTAAGTTTCTTCGATAGAATCTTCCATCCAAGCATCACAAAGCAGATGGTGTTGCATCCGGAACACCCCATGCTTATATTGCACGACAAACTTGAATAGCTAGATGTTTTCTCCGTTGGATAAAGATATTGAAGTGCGATAGCTTCAATGTGGTTGGTTCATAATAACAATGGTAGTTAAACCCGTTTATCGTAAGAGACGATAAACGGGTTTATTTTTTTTGTTTGGTAATATCCGGTCAATAATCTAATTCTTTCCGACCGTTCTTTTCTTTTTAAAAATATTTACATATTTTAATTAAATTGGTAAACCAATTATTAACTTTATTTAAGTACTATCTTTGTAATACTGCAAAAATAATCATAAACCATAGATATACAGCAAATAAGAATATATTTTATGGTTCTGCCGTTAATTCTGGACGAAAAAAATATACCTTAAAATTTGTTAATTAAAAATGTATACGTAAATTGGTCTACCAAGCAACAGGTAGGTCAGTGTTTGGTTAGAGTGCATATCTGGATTTATCGGGTATTAGGAAGCATAAGTTTAAAATGTACTTAAAATAAAAGTTTTGAAGGATAATTGCAGAAAAATCATTGTTGAAAGGATGAATTCCAGTTTATATAACATTATCCTATTAATGGTAATGTTTGGATTTAATGTTCAGGCTACCAATTTTACGGTTTCTTCTGCAAGTGAGATTGAAAACGTGTTAGATAACCTTCAGGCAGGGGATACCTTAAAAATGACTTCAGGCATATGGACTAATGAAGAAATAAAATTTGAAGGTGAGGGCGAAGAAGGGAGGCCGATCGTGTTAATTGCAGCGGAAAAGGATGGCGTTATTTTAACAGGAACGTCCACTTTAAGAATAAGTGGTGAATATCTTGAGGTAAACGGATTAAGGTTTGAAAATGGTTATTCGCCATCCGGAGCGGTAATAGAATTTAGAAATGGTTCTTCAAAATTAGCCAGTCGTTGTAGGTTAACGAATTGTTCAATTGTTGATTATAATCCATCTGATAAGGATACTGATTATAAATGGGTATCAATTTACAGTGACTATAACAGGGTAGACCACTGCACATTTTCAGGAAAAGAGCACTCGGGAACTACTGTGGTGATATGGTTAAATGATGAACCAAATTATACACAGATAGATCATAATTATTTTGGAGCACGGCCCGATTTAGGGTATAATGGTGGTGAAACCATTAGGATTGGAACTAGCACCAATAGTATGAAAGATTCGCATGCTATTGTTGAGTACAATGTTTTTGAAGCGTGTGATGGCGAGATTGAGATCATTTCCAATAAATCATGTTTTAATACTTATCGTTACAATACTTTTAGGGATTGCGACGGATGTTTGACACTTCGCCATGGAAACGATTGTTCCGTATATGGTAACTTCTTCTTTGGAAAAGACAAGTCATCCGGTGGTGTTCGAATCATCGGTGAGAGACATCAGGTATATAATAATTATTTCGAGGGATTAAAAGGAGATGATTACAGATCGGCCATATGCATGATGAATGGGGTGCCTGATTCTCCTTTGAACAGGTATTTTCAGGTTCAGGACGCAGTCGTTAGCTTTAATACAATTGTAGATTGTAAAATGCCATTGATTGTTGGAGCAGGAAAAGACTCGGAAAAAAGCTTGCCGCCCATGAATTGCACTTTTGCCAATAACGCTATCGATAAAACTTCGGGAAACAAAAATATTACCATTGAAGATGAGCCCACAAATATGACCTGGCTTGGTAATATTGTAAATGCCAATGAAGATGTTGAAGAAGTAAGTACGGGCTTTGTTTTTGCGGATTGCGGTTTAGAGCATAAAGATTATTTATGGCGTCCTTCTTCGTCAAGTGTTTTAATTGATGCTGCGCAAGGTGAGTTCGCCATGGTGGCTAAAGATATAGATGGACAATCAAGAAATGACAATAAAGATGTGGGATGCGATGAGTTTTCCGACTTAACAATTGAAATTACGTCATTGGAAATGGAAGATGTTGGGCCATATACGGGAAATGATGAAAATGTTTCCGGAATTTTTAATCTCTCATATACACAAACCGAGATGGTTAAATATAGGGTATCAGAAAGTATTGTGTGCTTTAGCGTAATCAAATCGTCTTATTTCCCTATTCGATATAGGTTATATGATCTTTCTGGCAGATTGATTAAATCGGGAAAGTTATTGGAAACACCAACCTTTATACATGTTAATGTTGAGGATAATATATTGTTAGCCAGGTTTGTATCGGGAAAGAAATATTATCAGACCCAAAAAGTGTTGATGAGCAATGGTGTGTTGTAAAAACGTAATTTGGTATGTGCTGGAAACATCTTTGGTTTGGGATTTTGATGATGGAAACATGAGGATGCGAAAAAGTTCGGTGCGTGCACACCTAAGCATCCGATAGTGCATAAGATGTTACCTTGACAGTGTAAAAATGATATTGTGTGAATGCTGCTTTCGTAACCGGGTTGGTGAAAAGGTGGATTTTCAGTAATTTTGGTAGCCCAGTTACTGGAATAGCAGTTAAAGATATAAAAATGGAACTATTAGAGAATTTTAAAGCAATTGAGGTTGAAACGCCGGTTGATAAGATAATCAGACAGATCAGAGAACTGATTGTGTCTGGGTATTTAAAACCGGGAGACAAATTACCTTCAGAACGAAAGTTATCGGAGAAATTAGGTGTTGGCAGGACTTATATTCGTGATGCCATAAAAAAATTGGAGTTTGTGGGTATTTTAAATACACTCCCCCAAAGCGGAGTGGTAGTTAACGGAGTTGATATTACAGCTATGGAAGGGTTACTTTCCAACATCATGAAGATAGAGAAACCTGATTTTTTCTCCTTGGTGGAAAGCCGGATAGTGATGGAAAGGTTTTCTGTACAACAGGCTGCCATTCGCAGAACGGATGAAGACATTGCTGCCATGCAAAAAGCGTTGGATGCGTATAATGCTCGTACGAAATTGAATTTACCCGCCGAAAATGAAGATTTCATATTTCATTTACGCATCGCTGAGGCGAGTCATAATTCGGTCATTAAAACCATGTTGTTGATTATTCTTCCGGATATCATTAAAATCTATATTGCCGAAAAGGTTTGTGATAATGAACACAAGATAAGACGTGTAAAAGAGCATGAAGCTATTTTGCAGGCGATTATTGATGGTGATGGAAATAAGGCAGAAAAGCATCTGATGGAGCATCTGCAAGATGTTATAGAATTTAGTAAACAGAAAATATAAATTTAAATTAAGTAAAATATGGGAGTCGATTCAGGGTAAAAAAAATTAGTGCGCCGAAGCGCACTAATTCGAACAGTTCAATACAAATCCCTTATAACCACACAACAAACTCATTCATCTGGACAATATATGAGGTTGTGCTAGGGGGTGTATTGTCCTTGCAAAGCTAAATAAAAAATCTAATTGTTATAATTCTAATGAACGATTGCAGTAAGCAATTGAGTTTTTGGAAAAAAATTACAATCAAAATGAAAAGGAAAATCCTATTAACATTAATTTTATGTGCCGGATTATTCACTCATGTATTTGCTCAAACATATACAGGTAAAGTCACCGATGGCGGTGACGGATCACCTCTAATAGGAGTGAATGTGGTTGAAAAAGGTACCACCAACGGAACTATTACCGATATTAACGGTAGCTACTCTTTAAAAACACAAGGCGAAAACGCGACACTGATATTTTCTTTTATCGGATATACCTCGAAGGAAATTGTGACGGGGGCAAATACGGTTATCAATATTGTATTGGCACCTGATATTGCAGGATTGGAAGAGGTGGTTGTCGTTGGTTATGGCGCCATGAAAAAATCACACCTTACCGGCGCAATTGCGAAACTGGAACCAGATGGACTCGAGGATATACCGGGCGCCAGGGCTGATCAGGTTTTACAGGGGCGTGTAGCGGGTGTGCAAATTCAAAATACTACTTCTCAGGTGGGAGAGTCCCCTATTATTACAGTTCGGGGTAATGGTTCGATCAGTGCAAACGGACAACCGCTTGTGATTATTGACGGTTTTCCAATTGAAGACGGTCTTAGCGTGGTTGATGTAGCTGACATTGAATCAATGGAAGTTTTAAAGGATGCGGCTTCCGCAGCTATTTACGGATCCAGGGCTGCAAATGGTGTAATCATTATCACCACAAAGAGTGGTGACGAAGGCAAACCCAAATACAATGTACGTGCATCGTATGGTGTTAAAGATGTGTATGAGTTGCATCCTATGATGACTCAGAATGAATTTATTGATATGAAGGTGAACGAGGCCAATCTTTCCGGTACAACTTTGGGTGATATGTATTTCGCAATGGCCACCTTGGAAACCGAAGATACCAACTGGCAGGATGAAGCCTTAAGGTTGGCGGGTGTAGTTGATGCACAATTTAACGTGTCAGGTGGAAATAAAGGCTTGAAATACTATGTTTCTTCATCATACCTGGGGGACAAAGGTATCATGCTCCAGAATAAATATGACAGAGTGAATATACGCTCTAAAATTGAAGCGGAATTATCAAAAAAAGTTAAAGTGGGTGTTACCATGTCACCGAGCTATACCAAAAGAAGTAAGCCTACTAATCCGTTTACCGATTTTGTGCGTACACCAAGGTTTTTGCCGGTTTACCATAACGAGTTTACTTCTGCCATTACAGGGCAACCCGTAGGAAGTTATTCTCACGGTTATCACTACAGTAATAAAACATATACCGGTATTGACCCGCAAACCGGCGAGCAGAGAACAGTGGAGGGGACTTCTCCTTACAACACTTCCAATAATAATCCATTGTCGGTCATGCACAACCAATTTTATTCCCGAGATGATTACCGCATGCAGAGTTCGCTTTATTTGAATATAAAGCTGGCAAAAGGTTTAGCGTTTAAAACATCCAATGGTTTCAATGTGGTGTATACCGAAGAGAATACATATGAAAATATAAACTCAAAAACTGCGTCGTCGCCTAACAGCAGCCTGTACGAGAATAACTTGTTTACCGATTTGTTATCAGAAAACACCTTTACGTACAATAAGAAAACCGGAAGTCACAGTTTCGATGCCTTGCTTGGTTTTTCAATCCAGAAAAGGAATACTAAATCAGCCGGAATATACGGTAATAACTTTGCCACCGATTATATTCGCACGCTGAATGCTGCCGGATCTATTTTGCAGTACGATGACGAGGATCTTGTTACCGGTACCTGGGAAGAAGAAGAGGGATTGGTGTCGTTGTTCTCCCGTTTTGCTTATTCGTATGCAGATAAGTATTTGTTATCGGCCAGTTTTAGAGGGGATGGTAGTTCAAAGTTTGGTAAAGATAACCGCTGGGGGTATTTCCCTTCCGTTTCCCTAGGATGGCGCGTTTCCGAAGAAAGTTTCTTCAAAGATGCCGTAACATGGGTAGACCAGCTGAAACTGCGCGCCAGTTATGGTGTCACAGGTACGGATGATATTGAAAATTATGCCAATACCAATATGCTGTCTTCAAATAGTTATGTGTTAGGAAGCTCCAATGGTTCTGTTGTGTCAGGAATTTCCAATATATCCGATGTCATCGGCAACTCTGCACTGCAATGGGAACAGACGAACGAATATAATTATGGTCTTGATTTTAGCGCTTTAAATGGAAGCATCAATTTGGGTGTTGATTTTTATTATGCCATTACGAAAAGCTTGTTGTATGAGCGCTCGGTTAACTCTGTATTAGGTTTTACCGAGGCATGGAGTAACAAAGGTAAGGTACGAAATAAAGGTCTTGAAGTAGTGTTGACTACCCGTAACCTTAACCGTGGCGATTTCATATGGAGCTCAACCTTTAATTATTCCATGAACCGCAACAAGGTGTTAGATCTTGGAGGGGAAAACTATCAGATAACAAGAGGGGAAAGAAATGAGGAGTATATAACAAGAGTGGGAGATCCATTAGTGCAGTTTTATGGTTTCAAAACGCAAGGAGTTTGGGTTTCGGAAGAGGAGATTGCGAATAATCCTTCGCATATTAATGATACCGCAGGCGGTCTGCGAGCTGTAGATGTAAGCGGTGATGGCGTTATTGATGCCAGTGACTATACTGTTATTGGTAATCCTTTGCCCGATTTTACCTGGGGTATAACGAATAGCTTAAGCTATAAAGATTTTGACCTTTCTTTCCTGCTACAAGGTGTGGTTGGAGCCGAAGTTGTTAACGGTGATATTTACTATGCAGAAACTGTAAGGTATAACAAAAACTTTAACACCAACAGGTGGATAGACGAAAACAATCCTGGCGATGGGCAAACCCCTTTCGAAAGAAATGGGATAACACAAGTATATACGGATTATGCCGTAGAAGATGCGAGTTATTTTACGCTACGCGATCTTACCATTGGTTATAGTTTGCCTAAGGACATTGCCAGAAAAGCCAAGGTTTCTAATGTGAGGGTATATTTAAGCGGACAAAACCTGTTTTATTGGTGGCCGGATGATTATAATGGCATTAATCCTGAGGCACGCAAAACATCAGGTAGTAATTATGCAAGCCCTTTGGTTGATGGCTATCAACGAGGTGCGTTCCCTATTCAGAGGGTATACAGTGCAGGTATTGATATTAGTTTTTAATTACCGATCAAAATCAAAAAAGATTATGAAAAAATATATAAATATAGCTTTTATGGCGTTAGCTATTCTTGCTTTCTCTTCTTGTGAAGATTTTCTGGATAAGGCTCCGATAGATCAGTTAGGGGAAAGCAGTTTCTATAGCAACGATGACGAACTGAATATGGCTGTTATGGCCAGCTATAGCGGTTTGAGAAGTATGGCCAATGACGAATGGCGCTTAACCGAAATACGCTCAGATAATGCGCGTTTGTACATAAAAAATACCGGAGATGCAGTAAATGTTCGTTTAAGACAACTGGATAATTTTACGGTGTCAACTACCCATGAAGAAAATGAAAGTTATTGGGAGGCGGCATATAAGGGTATCGATAACTGTAATGTGGTATTGGAAAATATTGGTGTTGTGGCTGATGAAGATTTAAAGAGTCAGCTGGAAGGTGAAGCCCGTTTTATCAGGGCTTACATTTATTTCAATTTGGTTCGTTTGTACGGTCCTGTATTTCTTGTGACCGAAAGACTTAGTATTGAGGAAGGAAATAGTCTTTCGCGTAGTTCAGTGCAGGATGTATACGATTTAATTGAAAGTGATTTGATTTTAGCTGGCGGAGCAGCAGGAAGCACAGGTTTGCTCCCCGGTACTTATGATGATTCGGATCTTGGACGTGCAACCTCATGGGCTGCTAAAACTTTGTTGGCAAAGGTTTACCTAACTTTAAATGATTATGCCAGTGCAAAAACATTGTTGACTAATGTGAAAGATAATAGTGGACACGGATTGTTGGTTGATGATTATGAAGGCGTATTTGATGTTAATAACGAAATGAACGACGAGATTATATTTGCTGTTCGTTATTTATCAGGAGGTTATGGTCAGGGTTCGCCTTTTTCCAATTATTTTTCGCCACGCGATGGTACTTTTGTGCCCGGTAGAGCATATAGCTATAACACCCCAACTAATGACCTCATCGAAGCTTATGATGCAGAAGGGGATAATATCAGAAAAGATGTTGTGATGTATGATACCTGGATCGACGACAGTGGTAATGAGAACTTCGTTCCTTTCGTTAAAAAATACTTATCAGACTACGAAAATGAGCAGGACGCGGAAAATGATTGGATTGTGCTCCGTTTTGCAGATGTATTGTTAATGTTGGCCGAAATTGAAAACGAAACATCAAGTGTGGCCGATGCCTTGCCTTATATCAACGAAGTAAGGGACAGGGTTGGGCTGGATGATATACTCGAAGAAGATGTGCCTACGCAATGGGATATGATGCTGGCTATTGAAAACGAAAGACGACTTGAATTTGCCTTTGAGAACCACCGTTATTACGACCTTCTGCGTACCGATAGGTTGGCGACGATAATGGAGGCCCATTACAATGCTGAAATAATTGTAAGCACAATTCAGGAAGACGGTACGGTTATTTCAGAACCCTACTACGCTGGAGCTGCAAGCGATATGAGCTATTTAAGTGAAGGTGGGAGACAATTAAAGGAGTGGCAATATTTATTGCCGATACCTAACAGTGTGATGACTGTAGCTACTAATGCAACACAAAATCCGGGTTATTAATTAGTAAAAATTAGTAAAATGAAAAATGTTAGTATAATGATATTGATGCTAATGATTACATTTAATTATGGATGTAATGAGGAGTTAGTATATAATACAGTAGAAGAAAATGCGCCTGTAGTGGAAAGTTTTGAACCAACGACAGGTAGTTATAAGGATGAGATTACCATAAAAGGAGACTATTTAGGAGAGGTTACTGCGGTTTATTTCGGAGATAGTCTGACGACGATTAAGTATCGCGTTAGTAATAATGAGTTGGTAGCAAAACTTGATAAAGGTTCTGTTTCCGGCAATATTACAGTTAAAAATAATGTGGGTACAATGGTGTCGACGGACCAATTCACCGTTATTCACCCTGTGCCTGCTATTACTGATTTTGAAGACACTCAGATGCTTCCAAATGGTATAATGAAAATTGAAGGAACTAACCTGGATGTTGTTTATGGTGTTTATTTTGGTACATCAAAAGCCAATGTTGTGGAAGCCAATGATGCGTTTTTTTTGGTGGAAGTACCTTTCTTCGAAGAGGATGAAGAGCCTGCAAATGTACTCCTTTCGTATAATGATGATGGCGTGATTAAGCAAACGCAGTCCACAGGGAAGATTACATTATTCAGAATATTCCCTGAGTTTACTGTCATTCCGGATCAGGGTGTAACGGGTACCGAAATCGTATTTGAAGGTGAGAATCTCACCTTGATCGATGAAATATTGTTTAACAACGAGTCGGCTTCAATTGTCAGTAAAACAGGAGAAAAGCTTGTGGTTACACTGACTGAAGATCAATTTGCTGTTACTGCCAGCGGTGTAACAGTTAAGGCAAGCTATTTTGGTGGTACGCAAGTTGTCACTCTTCACGAAAGTTTTGAGGTAATTGTGCCTACAGTAGACTATTATGCAAATATTACCCTAAAACCGAGAGGGGCTGAAGGAGAGTATTTCCTTGATTTTAATACTGGATTGGTGTATGATGCTTGTGCTGATTGGCTTACTGTGTTACAGCCAAATATTTCTTTACTGGCCTATGCTTCTAAAAGTGGTTATATCCAGTTAAGACAAGCAGGAAATGCCGGCAGTGTAATTAAGAATTATAAATGTGATGGTGTAAATCTGCCTACAGAAAACTGCGTGAAAGTATCTAAAATGGGAGTGCTGGATCCAAGTAATGCAGATCATAAAATGTACATTGATGCTGTAAAGGATAAAACACTAAACAATATTGATTCGGATGTGGTGGCCAACTTTGGTGCCAGTTCGAGTGACCTTAAAATTTACACAACCGGTACCGGAAATGAAGACAAATTTGGAGCTGGAGATGTAATTGTGTTTAAACAAACATGGAATGATGTGGAGAAGTATGGCTTTATTGAAATTATTGAAGCAGTTGCTGATGTTCCAGAGAATATTGGACAGGCCAGCGGAGATGGTTCGTATTTCAAGTTTAATTACTACTTCCAAAAATAATAGCAGGGATTAATTTAATAGGACCGTATTAAAACAGGAAGGATCGTTTCCTTCCTGCAAATACTATAATGCCGATAAAAATTAAAGAGAGTTTGGAGACTAGCGAGCCAAAGACTCAGTTTAATTTTCTATCGGCATTTTTTGTTTACAAAAATTAATATAATTGGTCGACCAAATATCATTTTTGATCAAATTATCTTTTTTAAAGATGGGTTGGATATGAGTTAAAAGATTAACATATATGAGTATAGATTAAATATTTCGATGTTTCAAATGTTTTTTTTATAAAAAAAAGTGTTCTTAAAATTTGTTAATTATAAAATAGTTCGTAAATTGGTCAACCAATTGATGGTGTGACAATAATTATTTTTTAAAAAAAGTTAGTGTGCATCAGGATTTAAATGAATTATTTGATATGAAACCAGTTTTGGCACTGATAATGTTTCGATTCTATTTTAGGAAGCTGATCGCAGAAGCGTTGGTTATTAAGGTGTATCGGTCAACCTGTTGCTGTAAAGATGGTAAAAATGAAGATGATGGAATTATTGGATAGCTTTAAAACAATTGAAGTTGAAACGCCGGTTGACAAGATAATCAGACAAATAAGAGAACTGATTATATCAGGATACCTTAAGCCAGGGGATAAATTGCCTTCGGAACGTAAGTTGTCGGAAAAGTTAGGTGTTGGCAGGACTTATATCCGCGATGCCATAAAAAAATTGGAGTTTGTGGGCATTCTTAATACGCTACCACAAAGCGGAGTTGTGGTTAACGGAGTAGATATAACAGCCATGGAAGGATTGCTTTCCAATATTATGAAAATTGAGAAGCCTGATTTCTATTCTTTGGTAGAAACCCGGGTAATGATGGAAAAATTTTCTGTGCAACATGCTGCAGTTCGAAGAACGGACGAAGATATAGCTGCCATTCAAAAAGCTTTAGAAAACTATAATTCCCGCGCTAAAAAGGACTTGCCTGCAGAAAATGAAGATTTTATATTTCATCTGCGTATTGCGGAAGCCTGTCATAATTCGGTCATTAAAACCATGTTGTTGATTATTCTTCCGGATATCATGAGAATCTATATTACCGAAAAAGTTTGTGACGATGAACGTAAATTGAAACGTATCAAGGAACATGAGGATATTTTGCAAGCGATTATTGACGGCGACGGAGAAAAAGCCGAAAATCACTTGATGGATCACCTGCAGGATGTAGTGGAGTTTAGTAAAAACAAATTATAATTTCAATTCTATAAATATTATGAAAGTCGATTCTGGATAAGTGGAAAAATAGTGCGGCAATGCACATTATGATGAACTGTTCAATGCAAATCCCTTAAAATCAATAGACGTACTCATTCATCTGGACAATATATGAGGTTGTGTTAGGGCGCGTATTGTTATTACAAAGCTAAATTTAAAATCTAATTGTTTTAATTCTAATGAAATGAAGCGAAAAATTCTATTTACATTGTTATTATGTACAGGTTTGTTCACCCAGGTAATTGCTCAAACAATTACAGGTACGGTGACAGATGCTGGCGACGGATCACCTCTTATAGGTGTTAACGTAGTCGAAAAAGGAACTACAAACGGAACCATTACCAATCTTGACGGTAACTACTCTTTAAATACGCAAGGCGAAAATCCCACGATTATATTCTCTTTTATCGGATATACCCCACAGGAAATTGCAGTAGGGGATCAAACAGAGATCAATGTGGTACTTGAAGTTGATGCAGCCGACCTGGAAGAGGTAGTGATAGTTGGCTATGGAGTCATAAAAAAGTCACATTCTACTGGTTCTATTGCAAAGATAGGAGGCGCAGATATTGCAGCTATTCCGGTTACTCGTGTAGATGATGCATTAGTAGGTAAGCTATCTGGTGTTATGGTTCAATCTCAAGACGGGTCACCTGGTGCCGATCCAAAGATACAGATTAGAGGGGCCTCATCTATTTCAGGTGACTCAAATCCGCTAATTGTTGTGGATGGTTTTCCGATATCAGGAAATTTAGCAACTGTTAATCCAAACGATATTGAAAGTATGGAGATTTTAAAAGATGCCGCTTCAGCTGCTATTTATGGATCCAGGGGAGCAAATGGTGTTATTTTAATTACAACTAAAAAAGGAAAGTCAGGGAAAGCAAGCTTTAGCTACAATGCTTATGTGAGCACGTCGAGTAAGTACCGTGACAATATACTTATGTCAGGACCGGAATGGGCTGCGCATGCAAGGAGTGAGATTGCCGACGGTAAGTGGGACCTTTCCCAGGTTGACCCTGCTTTTGTGGAGTATAGGTTAAGTGCTTATGAGGATTCACCTGGTGCTATAAGTCCGGAAGACTGGCTTTTTCAAAATGGTAGTACAATGAGTCATGACTTCAGCATGAGTGGCGGTACTGACGATGTAAACTACTTTGCTTCCGTTGGATATCAAAATGCTGAGGGTGTTGTAATCACGCAAGGTTATGAAAGAATAAACGCACGTTTGAATGTTGATGCTAAATTGGGAGATAAGTTCAAAACAGGTGTAAGTTTCAATGGATTTGTATCCGATAGAGATATCTTAGCTGTTGACATGAGAGATCTTCTAAGAGCGTATGGCGTTCATCCTATTTACCATACTGAGGAGTCTATTGCGTTTGTTCAAGCATTGAATGACAAGGCTCAGGCTTTGGGATTAGATCCATTTGACAATGGTTACAGAGGTTCGACGTATGAAGCAAGCAGCATTTATGATTTAGAGCCTGGTATGGCAGCGCAAGACTGGCATTACGGAAGGGCAAATAACGGTATTGGAGGCTCAGGTGATGCAGGTCCTGCGGCAAAGCTGGATAACTCGAAGGATTATGAAAAAACGTTTTTCGCGAACGTTAGTTCTTATTTACAATACAACATTCTAGATGGGCTGGATTTAAAAACCGTTATAGGAGGGGATCTTAGAGATACCCAAGAGTATACACATCAATTACTGGGTTTTGATTCCAGGGCACGGACTTCTCAAACTTCAATGGATCAAACCGATTTAAAAGTAGCATCAGTACTGAGTGTAACTACTTTAAGTTATGCAAAAGTGTTTGGTAAGCATGATATATCTGCGGTAGCTGGACTTGAATTTCAAAATACCACTTTCAGAGGTACCGCTTTAGAAGGTAATAACGTGCCAGATAGCGATATTCTAAATTATAACCTGTTCGATCCTGAGGATATTATTGTAACCGAAAGGGACGAGAAACAAGTAAGAGAGAGTGTTTTTGGAAGAATCAACTATGCGTATGACAATCGTTTTTTGGTATCTGCATCGGTAAGAAGAGACGGTGATTCTCGTTTCGGCGCTAACCAAAGATACGAAACATTCCCGGCACTTTCTTTAGGATGGAATTTACATAGAGAATCTTTTTTACAGGATAGTGACGTGTTGAGCCAATTAAAACTAAGGTTTAGTACCGGTTCTTTGGGAACCACATCTTTTTTAGGGTCTTATGATGCGTTGAGCCTTTTGGAGCCTACAGCAACAGTGTACGGGACCGGATATCTAATTCCGGCTAATGTGGCAAACCCTTATTTAACTTGGCAATCTAATACTGAGACCAACTATGGTATTAGTTTAGGTGTTTTAGGTCAACGTTTTACATTAGGTGTGGATTACTATACGTCTGATATTGAAGACATCTTAATTAATCAAAGTGTTTCAGAAGTGTTGGGTACTACTTCCATAGTACTTAATTCCGGTGATGTGAGAAGTTCTGGAGTGGAGATTGAACTAAATGCAAGGCTAATGAGTGAAGAAGACTTTGCCTGGAGTTTTAATGCTAACTTTTCTACGGTTAATACAGAAATTAAGGATCTGGGTGGTCTGAATGAATTACCTCAGGCAATTTACGGCCAAAGTGGCAGGGGGCCGGTGTTTAGAAACTATGTAGGTGGTGAGATTGGTGAAATGTGGGGATTGGAAACCATTGGAGATGTTGAAATGCTCTATTTAGAAGATGGGACGAGACATCCTAACAATGCGACCGGAGAATCTTATGTAGTAGATCAAAATGGAGATGGTGTAATTGATAATACGAGAAGCGTTGAGGATGGTGGTGATTTGGTGAAATTAGGATCAAATACACCGGATTTCTACTGGGGAATGACGCATAACTTGAGCTATAAAGATTTTGACATGTCGTTCCAATTCCAGGGATCTCACGGAGCAAAAGTTTACAATATCGACCCGCTTTACTATGAATCGCAATGGGGTGGAAGATTATTGGATAGTTTTGATGCCAATAACGATGGTATTGCCGATCATAATGGAGAGCATTATATCGCGAACAGATATCAAACAGACGCTATGATACAAGATGCCTCTTACGTAGCGTTGAGAAACCTGACCATTGGTTATACGCTTAAAAAAGAATTGGTGAATAAAGTAGGCTTAAGTTCTGTTAGAGTATATGGTACCGCATCTAACTTATTGTATTTAATGGCAGATAATTACACCTCATATAATCCGGAGGGTGTAAAAACTTCGGGTAGTGATTATTTAGGGCCAACTACGTATGGTGCGCAAGTAGGAGCAAGTCCAATCGTTAGAACTTTTACCTTTGGTTTAAATGTTAATTTTTAAATAAAAAAAGATGAAAACTATATATATATTCTTGGTCACATTGTTATTGATCACAACAGCATGTGAAGATTTGGATCAATACCCACCTAATATCGCCAGTTCAGATGCTTTGACAGAATTTGAGGGGGTTTTGAATGCAGCATATTACTATCAGCTAGGTACTACAACACCAATAGCAGTGATGAGTGAATTCAGGTCTGACAATGCACTAATGGACGAAGCTCCGTACACTGAATTTGATGAATACGATAATGGTTTAACGGCTATGGAAGATCAATTCTTCGGCCCTTACTACACCGCTTTATACAAGTCAATATTAACTGCAAATAGCGTAATTGAAAATTCATCGGATGCTACTGAGGTAGGTGAAGCTAAATTTTTACGGGGTTTGTCATACTTTAAATTGGTAAAAGTTTTTGGAGATGTCACTGTAAATCTGTCTTCCGAACCAAGCCTGACAGATAAGTCTATTTTAGTACGACAGCCAGCTGCTGATGTTTATAATGACGTTATCATTCCTGATTTAACTGATGCAATTGCGGCTTTGGATGCAGAAATAGAAGATGGTAGAGCGTCTAAATACGCAGCTCAGGGAATGCTGGGTAAAGTGTACATGCAAATGGGCAACTTCAGCAGTGCTGCAACGGAGTTAGCTGCTGTTATAAACGGAGCTGATGCTGCTGGGATTAGTTTAAAAGAGAACTTTGATGAGATTTTTGGTGCGGCAAATGAGGTGGAGAATTCTGAAATTATTTTTTCAACCCAGATATCAAGTTCTATCAAAGATGAATATGCTTTTGCTTCCCGTTTTTGGAATTGGTATGTTGGAGATGATCCAAAAGCTGATTATCCTGTAGATCCGGACTTAGTGGCCGCTTTTGATGCTGTTGCTAATGATACACTTGTTGGGGGAGATCTAAGAAGAGCGGTAACCCTTCACCCTGAAGGAAAAACGGCTGTGAAATTTCCTAAAGAAGGTGGTTTAGGTGCAGAACACGACTGGATTGAACTAAGATTAGCGGATGTTATTCTGTTATATGCTGAGGCGTTGAATGAAAATACGGATAGTGAGGCAGCCAGAGAGGCCGCACTTGATCTATTGGATCCTATACGAACCAGAGCTGGATTAACTGTTTTGGATCATACGGTTCTTAATACGCAGGCTTTGGTTAGGCAGGCTATTGCTGACGAAAGAAGACTGGAGTTGGCCTTTGAAGGTCAGAGATGGTTTGATTTGGTGAGAACAGGTACTGCGCAATCTGAAATGGGAGTATCATTTGATAATAAATATTATTTATTTCCTGTTCCTGTCTCGGAAATTCTTGCAACCGATGGTGTAATCACTCAAAATGACGGTTATTAATAGTTAATAAGGTTGTTAGCTTTTATTTATAAGGGAACAGGATTAATCCTGTTCCTTCTTCAAAAGCTTAAGTTATTCTTATAAAAAAATAGAACAAATGATTCATAAAGCTATTTACATCTGTTTGTTTATTCTTCCTTTCAACGTGGTTGCACAAAGTACCTTGGTTCCGTACGACCATGTTCCAACCAATAAGGAAATAATTGAATTATTGGATGTTAGTTATAGCGCTGAGTTAAAAGAAATACAAGATAAATACAAAACCGGAAAACAAGAAGAAGCCCTCGACAAGCTGGCAAACTATTTTAAAGAACGCTTTTCGGAACGTTACTTTTTTGATTGGAAAAATTTTGAAACCCGTTTCGCCGAATACAATCAGTTGTATTCGGACCGCGAAGAATTTCATAGCAAAGAAGCGTCAAAACATTTGGATTTATATCCGGCTTCAACCCAATGGAAAATAGGTTTTGAGAATTTAAAAGGCGAAACGGTTACTTCCTACCCTTACCGACATCTTACCCGGCAACACAAAGCCGGAAGCATTGCATTATTATATCATTATACAGGCAATAAAAAATATTTGGATTACATTCCGGAACAGGCTAAATCATTGAATGAAGCATTCAACAACAATCAATTCGAAACCATTGAAGATGGCAACGGCGTTTACGAAGTGTATCGTGCCGGAAACAGGGTATATAATTGGTTGCAGGTACATCAAACTTTATTACCTTCTGCTGAATACGCTGCCAACCAGCAATTAGAGATGATTCGTACCTTTTTACATACGGCTGCAAAATTGTATCATCAATGCCCCGAATACACCGAGGGAAACCATCAAACCCGGGGTATGAGCGCTTTGGCTATGCTGGCATTCCTTTTTCCCGAAATAGAGGGCGCCGACCTATGGAAACAACGTGCGTTAAAACGGCTTGAAGAACACCTCGAAAAAGAAATTTACTCCGATGGTTTTCAGTTTGAGCGTTCGGTTCATTACCACATCGATGATATCGAAAATTATTTTTACCCTTACCAATTAGCCTTATTGAATAATATTGAATTAAACCCGATTTGGGAAACAAGAATTAAAGGGCTTTTTGACGTATTGCTGAAAATTGCCCTGCCAAATAAGAAAGCTTCCGTGCTGCAGGATGATACGGATTCACCTTGGGCGGAGTTCAACACAATTGACCATACAATGGCATTGGGTACAGTGCTGTTCGGACAGCCTGAGTATGCGTATTTTGCATCGTCAAAAGTGGCATACGAGTACTATTGGTTTTTAAAACCGGAACAGCTTACGCGATTAAATACGGTTAAGAAAAAAGATCCCATGATAGGCTCATGCGCCTTGTCGGAAACCGGATACTATGTGATGCGAAACGGATGGGATGAGGATGATTTATATATGATTATTTCGGCAGGCATTACTCCCCAAAAACAATCGCATCAACATGGCGACATGTTAGGGGTTCAGGCTTACGCCTACGGAAATATGGTGTTGCCAAATTATCAGGTTCGCTATTATTTAAGTGACCTGGCCGAATTTAAAAACTCGTGGGTGAAGAACGTGCCTTTGCTGGATTCTATTCCGCAGGGTCGTACATGGAAAGGGAACAAAGGCGGCAGTGGTTACGGCCAGTGGCTTGGATTACCCGTACCTGAAGTACTCGCCTGGCATACCTCCAAGCATTTCGATTTCTTTGCAGGCACACACAATGGTTATCAAAACGAAAACACACAAATTTTCCGCTCTGTAATTTTTATAAAGGATGGATTCTGGGTCGTCCGCGATAAATTTATAACAGATAATACAGAACATACTGCCCAACAGCTTTGGCAAGGTCACTATGATGTTGAAAAAGAAGGACGTCATATACGATCGGTCTTCCCTAATGGTGGGGGACTTGAAATTATTCAACTGGGCAGTCCTGCTCAAAAAATCTCAAAAACCTCAACACGAGGAAAGGGCAGAACAGTTTTCGGAAAAGTTTTTCAGGATGAAAGTTCGTGGACGACATTGCTGTTCCCTTTTAAAGGTTTCGAAGAACGCCTGATGGTGGACGATTACGAAAATTTTAAAGCCAACAATTGGAGACTTGTTTCTGCAGAAAATTGCCCGGAAAATATTAAAACGGATGCCCGGCAAATTATTTATCATGATAATGATTACCTGTTTATGGGTGTATCGGAAATTGTTATAAATGGAAAAAAAGTAATTATAAATTCAAAGACTGATTTGTGGCTGGATGTTAAAAATGAAAAACTTGAGATAACCAACTGCGGAATTCAGACAGTTGAAATACATAACGCCAGTATAAAACCTGGAGAAAAAATTAAACTATAATGCATAGCACTACCTCAAACAAAAACTTTTTTAAGAAGCTATTAGCTATTGTCCTATCATTTGGACCCGGAATTTTTGCTATCGGTTACACCATTGGAACGGGCAGTGTAACATCTATGATAGTTGCCGGTAGTACATTCGGTATGCAACTGCTTTGGGTGTTGTTGCTAAGTTGTATTTTCTCTGGTATCTTAATTTATACGTATGGAAAATATACCCTGGTAACCGGAGAAACCGCTTTGTTTGGATTTAAAAACCACCTGAAGGCCGGAAAAGTAATTGCGATATTGATTGTTGTTGGAATTTCTTTCGGGCAATGGAACTCACTCACAGGGATATTGGGCATATCTGCGAACATGATTTACGAAATTATTGCGATTTATTATCCTTCGATCAGTAATTCGGAATATCAATTTGTACTGGTTATCGCCATTGTAATTATCGTTACATTTTACGGGCTGCTAATGGTGGGTAAATACACGTTTTTCGAAAAGGTACTGGTGATTTTTGTAACGATAATGGGGGTTTCATTTATAGCATCGCTGTTTTTCGTATTTCCACAACCCAAAGAAATCATTAGTGGATTGATCCCGTCAATTCCGGATGTTAAAGGAGGTCAAATGTTAACCGCTGCCTTTGTTGGTACCACTATGGCAGCAGCCACTTTTCTTTCAAGACCGCTTTTTGTTCTCGGAAAAGGCTGGACAATCAAAGACTTAAAAAAGCAGAAAAACGATTCGATCACAGCCGCAATCCTGGTTTTTCTAATTAGCAGCTCTATAATGGCAGTAGCTAGTGGAGCTCTTTACCATGAGGGGAAAGTGGTTACCAAAGTGCTTGACATGGTGAACACACTGGAACCAATTGCCGGACGATTTGCGCTGACCATTTTTGTTTTTGGAACATTAAGTGCCGGGCTGTCCTCTATATTCCCATGCCTGATGATTGCCCCTTTGCTACTGGCTGATTACCAGGAAGGAAAATTGGATACCGATTCCAAACAATTCAAGATTGTGACAGCCATAGCAGCATTGGTTGCGTTACTAGTTCCGATTTTAGGGAAAAATCCTATTCAGGCACAGATACTTACGCAGGTTTTTAATGTGTTTGTTTTGCCGCTTGTAATCATTGGAATCATAGTTCTTGCCAACAATAAAAAACGCATGGGCAACCATAGGATTAGTGTATTTATAAACATAGGCCTGGTATTGGCGCTTATTTTTTCACTTGTTATATCATATAATGGTATAATGGCTGTGATGAATTATTTTTGAATTAACAGATAAGATAATATGACCTATTCAATAAAAATGAAAACAAAATTTTTAACTTATCTTATTTTTTCCTTTGCAATATTGGCATTGCAGGGTTGCCAACAATCCAAAGGAAACATTGTTAAAACAGTTGAAGAGTTTGAAAATGCCGTTAAAAACGCAGTTCCGGGGAACGTAATTGTGCTGGCCAACGGGGTTTGGAACAATGCGGAACTTAAGTTTGATGCAAAAGGAACTGCTGGAAACCCCATCAAACTAACTGTTGAGGACAAAGGTAAAGTAACCCTCGAAGGTCAATCTCGCATCAGTATTAGTGGAGAACATTTAATTGTTGAAGGATTGGTTTTTACCAATGGATATACGCCAACTAGCGAAGTCATTTCATTTAAAAAGAAAAAGGGCGTGTATGCCAACCATTGCCGTGTGACCGAGTGTGTGGTGGATAACTTTAACCCGGCAGAGAGAATGGAGTCGACCTATTGGATTTCGTTATACGGTAAAAACAACCGGGTTGACCATTGTCACCTGGTAGATAAAAGAAACAAAGGGGTAACCATGGCCGTTAGGATGGTTGATGAGGATTGCCGGGAGAATAACCACAGAATTGACCATAACTATTTTGGTTATAGGCAAAATTTAGGTGCCAATGGCGGTGAAACACTTCGTTTGGGCACATCTCATTACTCCCTTTCCACTTGTACATCTCAAGTAGATAGTAATTACTTCGAAAGTTGCGACGGTGAGCACGAAATCATCTCAAACAAATCGTGTGGCAACCAATTTATCGATAACACTTTTTACGAGTGCAGGGGAACTTTGACTTATCGTCACGGGAACGATAATGTTGCACAAGGGAATTTTTTCCTCGGAAATGAAAAAGATTATACGGGCGGAATCAGGATCATCAACAAAAGAAATAAAGCTGTTAACAACTATTTCAGCGATTTAAAAGGATATCGATTCAGAGGGGCGTTGGTTATTATGAACGGCGTACCTAATTCGGCTATTAACCGTTACCATCAGGTAGATGGAGGTGTGTTCGCCAACAACACATTTGTAAATTGCGACCATATTCAATTATGTGCAGGAAGCGACGAAGAGCGAACCGCCATACCAATTAACTCGATTATCGAAAACAATGTTTTCTATCATGATAAAAAGGATAATGTATTTACCGTATACGACGATGTTGCTGGTATTGAGTTTAAAAACAACCTCATAGGCGATAATCTTAATAATATTGAAAACAAAATGACGCCGACCAAATTGGAGGTTGTGGCGAATGAATTTGGGTATAAAATGCCCCAAACGGATAAAGGGGTCGGTTGCACCTTAGCAAAACCAGCCGCAACAACCGAAAATACCGGGGTTAACTGGTATGCAAAAGAAAAAGGGGAGCTGCAATTTGATACAGGAAGAGTAATAGAGGTTAAAGCTGGGCTGAATACTTTGTTCAATGCTATTGCTTCAAGTCAAGCCGGCGATATATTAAGTTTGGTCGAATCGGGCGACTATGTTATGGATAAGAGCATGGAGTTGGGGCATCCCGTTTCCATTAAAAGTGCGAGTCAGGATATTAAGCCAATCATAAAATCAAGCAAAGCGGAGATGTTTATGATTGCCAACGGCGGTGGCTTAAAACTGAAGGGAATTGAAATAAATGGTGCAGAATCACCGGATTATGCAGGAAACAGCATCGTAAGTACCAGTCATTATTCCATGAATTGCAACTACAAGTTTTTAATGGAAGACTGCAAGGTCACTGATTTGGATGTAAACCATTCGTTCGATTTTTTAAAAGTGTATAAGAACACTATGGCCGACTCTATTGTGATTCGTAATTGTTTTTTTAGCAATATCACAGGAAACATCATGTTGTTAAACAAAGAAACAGATGATCTGGGTATTTATAATGCGGAATACGTGGTGATCGAAAACTCGGAATTTAAAGATGTTCAAGGGGCAGTAATAAACCTATATAGGGGGGGGACTGACGAAAGCACCTTTGGCCCGTCCTTAAAATTGGAAACATGTACTCTTGCCAATGTAGGGAACGGAAAGAGAAACAAAACAGGTTCAGCTATTTATACCCATGGCGTTCAGGTGAATACTATCTCCAACTTAAAAATGGACAATTGTAACTACCTGGATTTATACATGAGTAATGGAGAACCCATTACCAACTTAAGCCATATAGAAATTACAGATTCAAATGGAATCAAATACAATAACAAATCCTTTAACGCCAGCAATGTAAGCGTTAACGGTAAAGCGTTAAAATGATAATCCGGGATCTGTCATTAGGAAGTTAAAAAATTCTTAATGACAATAGGCATCAGCCGTCCCGATTGCTATGGAGATAGAAAATTTCACATTGCTGTATTATAAGTAATGTTTAGATTTTGATCATCGAATTGGCATTGAAATGAAGACTAATGACAAGTTTGGGATAATCGTTTTAACTCCCAAAGAGCCTTCCGCAATTTTGCGGAAAAGGTAGTTCCGAAATTACTTCGGTAGATACCAGACTAGCCTGGGGTAACCTCCGGGATTAAAAACAAATTCGTGTAATTCGCAAAAAAAATGCGGTTAAACTAAAATAGAATTGCAAGGCAATTTCTATTGATCATCCATATTAAAATTAGTTCTTTAATGAAACAGAAAAGATTTAATATCGCCGGAATCATCACCTTGGGTATAATATTAACACTATGCGTTCCGCACCAATCGGAAGAAAACAGCCCCAACGTAATTCTGACTAACCAAGGGGTAAACGATATCAGAAATGAATTAGGTAAACTTCCGTTATTGGATAAGTCCTTTGAGGCTTTGGTTGCCGAAACCGATGCGGATATGGCAAATGGGATTCATGTTCCGATACCCAAAGACCCGGCTGGAGGATACACCCACAACCGCCATAAACAAAATTATATCACCATGTACGGGGCAGGCATTATCTGGCAACTAACAGGAGAGGAGCGATATGCGGAGTTTACTAAAAACATGCTGTTGGAATATGCCGAGATGTATCCAACTTTGGGCGATCATCCCATTAAGAAGTCTTATGCGCCTGGGCGTATTTTTTGGCAGCAATTAAACGATGCGGTTTGGATGGTTTATACTTCGCAAGCCTTCGATTGTATTAAAAGTTATTTATCGGCGGAAGATAAAAAAAAGATAGAAGAGGACTTGTTGGTTCCTTATGCCAATTTCTTATCCGTAGAGTCCGCTTTTGTTTTTAACCGTATACATAATCATGCCGTTTGGGCTTGTGCTGCCGTTGGTATGGCAGGTTATGCCATGAACAACGATGAGTTTGTGAAAAGGGCTTTGTTTGGTGTTGATACAGAAGAGCATAAGGACAAGCCTAAAGGGTTTTATGCCCAGGTAGATCTGCTGTTTTCTCCAGATGGATATTACATGGAAGGTCCCTATTACCAGCGTTATGCACTGTTGCCTTATATGTTGTTCGCCCAGGCTATTGACAACAACAACCCGGATTATAAAATATTTGAATATCGAGAGCAGATTCTAAAAAAGGCTGTTTTGGCAACCCTTCAAATGACCAATACTGATGGGAAATTCTTTCCTTTTAATGATGCTCTAAAATACATGAATTATAAGGCACCGGAATTAATAAATGCGGTTGACATTGTTTATCAGGCTTTCCCCGAATCAAAAGAGCTGTTGAGTATTGCGCAAGAGCAAGGCAAAGTGGTCATAAGCCAGGCTGGTTTGCAGGTGGCCAGGGATATTGCCAAAGGCGAAGCCAAACCTTTTAAGTGGTTGTCGATGGAGCTGAGGGATGGAGCTGAAGGTAAACAGGGAGCTGTCGGGATTCTCAGGGGAAACCCCCATAAAGACGCTATTTGTGTTACCATGAAATATGCTTCGCAAGGGATGGGACACGGACACTTCGACCGTTTAGGCATGATGATGTACGAAAACGGAAACGAGATTCTCTCTGATTATGGTGCAGCCAGGTATGTAAATGTGGAATATAAAAACGGTGGACGATATCTACCTGAAAACACCACCTGGGCTAAACAAACGGTGGCACACAATACAGTGGTAATGGACAAAAAAACACAGTTCAATAACGAGATTAAGGAGGCAGAGAAAACATCGGCAGAAAGATGGTTTTTCAATGTTGAGAACAAAGAAATTGCCATTATGAGTGCCAAGGAAAACCACGCCTACGGAACAGCTAAAGCGCAAAGGACGATAGCTCTTATCAAGGATAGCGAAACCTTTACATCCCCTCTAATCGTTGATATATTCAGGATTGAGGATGATAAGAAACATACCTTTGACCTGCCCTTTTATTACAAAGGTCAGTTGCTATACACCAATACCGATTATGAGAGATTCACATCACAAATGGAAACGATGGGAAGCGACTTTGGTTACCAACACCTGTGGAA
This sequence comes from Saccharicrinis sp. 156, assembly GCF_050589685.1. Lineage (NCBI taxonomy): Bacteria > Pseudomonadati > Bacteroidota > Bacteroidia > Marinilabiliales > Marinilabiliaceae > Saccharicrinis > Saccharicrinis sp. 156. The sequence continues at coordinate 170,938 of NZ_JBNGOS010000007.1, read as the reverse complement.
AGAAGCAAAAGGAAAACCATCAGCAGATATCAGCCAAACGGTTTGGATCCATGATGGCCGCTTTTATACTCTGACCAGCGAAGCTGCGCCAAACGATGAAATATTCTTTACGCGGATTGGAGCCAACGATCCGGATTTCTCGTTGCGTAACGAAGCAGGTTTTTTGTTCCGTCGTAACCATCAGGCTTCAACTTGTTTTGTAAACACCATTGAGGTACATGGCAATAAAAATTTCGAAACAGAACTGGTTGAAGACCATGTGGGAATGGTAAACGGTGTGAAGACTTTGATAAATAATAAAGATTACACAATTGTAGAGATAAAAACAGTTAAAACAAGTACCATAATATTGGCCATTGCCAATGCAAAAAGCGACCCTTCCGAGGAGCATTCAACTAATATTGCGGGCAAACAATATACCTGGAAGGGTCCTTTTCATCTGTTTAAAAATTAATGTAAATCTATTATAAACAAAAAATCAGGTAGAAGGCAAGATGACCTGTTGGTCTGATATCTTAACATTTTCTACTTGGTGCTAATTAGAATATTATGAAACGATCAAGCGAAAAATTTATTTCCACTGCCAATATGGAGTGGGAAGAACTTGGCGGAGGTGTAAGCCGCAAGTTTTTAGGATGGGACAATCAAATTATGATGGTTCAGGTAAAATTTGAAAAAGGTGCAGAAGGAACTCCGCATCAACATTTTCACACCCAAGCCACGTATTGTGCAAGTGGTAAGTTTGAGTTCAACATCGACGGGGAAAAAAAGATTGTAGAAGGTGGCGACGGAGTGTATATCGAGCCTAATTTAATTCACGGAGCTTTGTGCCTTGAACCGGGTATCCTGATCGACGTTTTTGCCCCTGTTCGCGAAGACTTCCTGGATGGTAGTGGGGTGTCGTACTTTGGAAAAAAATAAAATTAGTCATAAGTAAAAAGACAAAAGTATAAAGATCATTCATCTGAAATGTTTTCTCATGCTCAAGTCTTTATACTTTGTACTTTAATCTTAATACTGTAAAAAATATGAAAATTAAAGGTTTTCGATGGTGGATAATTGGCTTAATCTTTTTGGCCACCGTAATTAATTATATCGACAGAAGTGCCCTCTCAATTATGTGGGGGAATGAAAATGTGGATGGTTCTATTTCGCAGGCTTTAGGTTTAACCAAAGATGATTATGGAAATATCTTAAACATTTTCATGGTGTTTTATGCCCTTGGACAGTTATTTACCGGCAAAATATTTGACAAAGTAGGTACCCGAATTGGATATGTATTGTCCATAGGTGTCTGGGGTCTTTCTTCATTCTTGCATTCTACAGTTCGTGGTTTTTTATCTATTAGTATCTTCCGTAGTTTGCTTGGTTTTTCTGAAGCGGGTAACTGGCCGGGTGCGGTTAAGAGTAACGCAGAGTGGTTCCCGATTAAGGAACGTGCCATTGCGCAGGGATTGTTTAATGCAGGTGCCTCTATCGGGTCCGTTATTGCTCCGCCGTTTATTGCCATGTTATTCGTGGCGTTTGGATGGAGAACCACGTTTATGGTTGTGGGTACTTTTGGTATTCTATGGATTATTCCATGGTTAATAATCAATAAGGCCGGGCCTAAGAAACATCCCTGGATGACGGACGAGGAAAGAACTTATATTCTTGAAGGTCAAAGTGCAGCAGATCAAAAGGATACCGAAGGTATTAAAGGAAAAAGTTTAATGGAAATCCTGAGTTTCCGCGAGTCTTGGTCAATAGTTGTAGGACGATTCTTCCTGGAACCCATATGGTGGTTATTTGTTGGTTGGATGCCCATATATCTGTTTGATGTATACGGATTCGATGTGAAACAGGTAGGTATGTTTGCATGGGTTCCTTATGTTGGAGCAGCTTTAGGTAGTATTGCAGGAGGTTGGGTTTCCGGACAAATAATATCGAAAACAGGCAACATAAATAAAGGGCGTAAAACTACGATATTTATCGGAGGACTGATCATGTTCCTTGGACTGGTTGCAACGGTATTATTTGCTAAATCAGCTTTGGCTTTTGTACTGATTGTTTTCATGGTACTATTTGGGTTTCAGTTTGCCATCGGAAATGTACAGACTTTACCAAGCGATTTCTTTAGTGGAAAATCAGTGGGTTCTTTAGCTGGGTTAGGCGGAATGGTTGGCGTATTCTCGGTAATCGTGATGAACTTTCTGGTACCTATGATTGCAGAAATTTCTTATACACCAATATTTATTGGAATTGCGGCATTTGTGCCGCTGGGAATTGGAGCCATCTATTTCTTTGCCCGCAAAATTCAATCGGTAGAAAGTGTTGAGGAATAGCCGGATTGAGGGATTTTAAAATCTAAAGGTATGATAACCAATAATTAACAGCTGAAAATAAAAACGTTTGATGTGTTTCTCAACTACCTGCCGGTAAGTCATTATTGGTAGTAATTCTGCCGGCAGGTGTTGAGTTTATCATCAATTTGCATAATAACAATTACAAACTTAAAATTAAATAAAATGGAAAAAAAAGGTAAAGTAGCCGTAATAACAGGAGCAACCGGAGGTATCGGATTTGAAGTGTGCAAAAGATTAGGTAAAGACGGATATACCGTGGTTTTAAACGGTATTGAAGATGAACAAGGAGCTAAAAGGGTAGAAGAGCTTGCCGCTGAAGGAATTACGGCGGAGTACTATGGCTTCGACGTTACCAAAGAAGAAGAAGTGACTTCTAATATCAATGCAATCGGTAAAAAATATGGTAAAATTGATCTATTGGTAAACAATGCAGGTGGATTAGGAGGAAGATCCAGGTTTGAAGAAATGACCACCGAATTCTACAGGTTTGTAATGGCGTTGAACCTTGATTCAGTATTTTTTGCTTCAAGGGCGGCTATTCCTTTCCTTAAAAAAGGGGAAAATGCTTCAATCATCAATTATACCTCAAATGCCGGATGGAATGCGGGTGGCCCCGGAGCTGGTGTTTACGGAACATCAAAAGCCGGTGTTCATGCAATAACAAGAGCATTGGCAAAGGATTTAGCTGAATACGGAATCAGGGTAAACGCAGTATCTCCGGGTACTATTGATACGCCGTTCCATGCGCAAATAAAATCAACGAAGCCTGAAGTGTTTGCTTCGTGGAAAAATAATATTTTGTTAGGAAGAATAGGTAAACCGGAAGAAGTTGCTTCAGTTGTATCCTTCTTAGCAAGCGATGATGCTTCTTTCATTACGGCTGAAACTATTCAAATTGGTGGTGGACAAGCACTAGGCATATAATATTTTTAAACTACTCATTATGTTACACCTAACAGGTTTTTAAAACCTGTTAGGTGTTTTAGTGCGGCAAATATGTGATCTAGACTAGACAATAGTTTTGAATTTAAAAATTAGTGGGTTTACAAGGAAGGGTGGTCGTATCTAATGTGGAGCTGGGGATATTATACCTATTTGACTTTGGAAATTAGCAGCTGGTATAATAGCGATAGCCTTTCTCAATACTGCGGAACGACCTGTCCCGAAGTTGTTTTCGGGAATTAATGTTAGCTTTAATACAGCATGCACCCATTAGTTCTGGAGGTAGGGGTAGCGCTAATAAAATTAAAATAGCGGTATGAGTCGTCAGGTTTCTTTAAAATTAACTCGTTCTGATGCTAAATTAGCTATTAACGGCGGACTTACCTTTTCATAAACTAAAATAAAAGTTCTTTCAACTTTATAAACTTTTAACTATCGTATGACTATTCTTGATTATGTATTGCTTGTTTTAGCAGGTTTGGCCGCCGGATTTATCAATGTAATTGCCGGAGGAGGATCGTTAATAACCCTTCCCCTGATGATTTTTCTTGGTGTTCCATCTGTTGTGGCCAATGCTTCAAACCGGGTGGCATTGTTGGCACAAAATATTGTGTCCGTTTCCAATTTTAAAAAGAATAAAGTCATATCAGGCAGTTATCCTGTTTACCTTGGTGTGTCGGCTTTGTTGGGTGCTGTTATCGGAGCGTTTATAGCTGTTGATATCCCCGAAAAACTATTGAATAGAATACTATCGATTGTGATGGTCGTAGTGGCTGGGCTGATCCTTACAAGCCCCAAATTTAAGGTTGGTCAAGAGGAAAAGATGGGGTATAAGAATCGACTTATCGGAGTTATAACGTTTTTCTTTATTGGTATTTATGGAGGGTTCCTACATGCAGGTATCGGTTTTATCATGATCTTATCCTTGGTTAAAATTAATCGTTTCAGCCTTTTAAAGACCAATGCCATAAAGGTAACTGTGGCTTTAATATATACTGTGTCGGCTCTGGCTGTTTTTATATGGCAAGATGTTGTCGATTGGAAAGTTGGTTTAGTGGTGGCCATCGGAAGCTCAACCGGAGGTTGGTTGGGCAGTCATTTCTCTATCAAAAAAGGAGATGTCTGGATAAAAAGATTTCTTTTGGTAGCTATTGTGATAATGGCAGTTAAGCTTTGGCTGTTTTAAATGTTACTAAACAAGATGATAAGAATATATTTATTGGCTTTGTTCCAACTGAGCTGTTAAATGCATAAGGCAAACGCATTTCAAATTCAAGCACGCTTGTGGTTTAATTTAATTAGCCCCGAATTTGATTCAGGGTATTTCAGAGTAGGTATCCGTTTGAGATCCCGGAATGGGGCTCAAAATTTAAACGTATCATCGTGGATTAGTCAATAAATCCAGTCAAAATCAGATAAAGTATTATGGGAAAAGTTATAGTATTTGGAGAGGTAATGTTACGGTTATCTACTGAAGAACATCTAAGGTTTCATCAGGCGGATAAATTGCAAGTTACATACGGAGGTGGTGAGGCCAATGTAGCCATTTCTCTTTCGAACTTTAATGTGAACACGGGCATTGTAAGCAGATTTCCTGCCAATGATATAGGTAATGCTTGTATTAAATCGCTCAAAAAGTTTGGCGTAGATACCAGCCAGGTTTTGTCGGGAGGGAAACGATTAGGAATATATTTTCTGGAAACCGGAGCAGACCAGAGAGGGTCAAAAGTGGTCTATGATAGAGACAACTCATCGTTCGCAACATTGAAGCCCGGAATGATTGATTGGGATACAGTGTTAGAGGATGCAACGTGGTTTCATTGGTCGGGTTTAAGTGCTGCCATTGCGGAAGAACCCACAAAAGCCTTGGAAGAAGGTGTTAGAGCTGCCCATAAAAAGGGGATTACTATTTCCTGTGATATAAATTTAAGGTCGAACCTGTGGAATTATGGTAAAACGCCGAATCAGGTCATGCCTCCATTGGTGGCCATGTGCGATGTGATTTTCGGTAACGAGTATGATGCCGAGCAGGCCATGGGTATTGAGGTTGGAGAAAGTATCCGCGGAAAATTCACGAAAGAATCCTTTATTAGCTCCTCGAAAATGGTCATGGAAAAATATCCCAAAATTAAAAATATAGTTACCACAAGGAGGGGTAATGTCAGTGCCAGCCATAATAAGCTTCAGGGTTTAATGTTTAACGGAAAGGAACTCATTGAAACACCTATTTATGAAATTACCCACATTGTAGATAGAGTTGGGGGAGGGGACGCATTTACAGCTGGAGTGATATATGGAATGCTGAATTGGCTAACGGATCATCAACGAACCCTTAATTTTGCCTTGGCGGCATCAAGTCTGAAGCATACGATATTGGGAGATGCCAATTTGGTTACAGTAGATGAGGTTGAGCGGAATATGAAATCCCTATAGATGAATATTTGAAGTAAATATAGGTATGTTGTTGATATTGTGTTTACAGTAAAGCAAGGGATATAGAGTTTAATTTTCCTCCATATTTAAAATGATTAGCAGATAAACTACCTGAATGTTGGGCTACCTTAGCGGGTGAGATATTCAACGTAACTGGAGATAATAAGGATTTAGCTGCTGCTAAATTATTGGCTCTTAAAGTTATTGAGTGCTTCAAAGCGTTGGCATGTTTATTAAGTTATCAGACGTAAATATGCCTGAATACAGGTTTGAAATGATGGTTGATGTTGTAGTCCGTATGTTTGGGAATGTTGAAAAAGACAAAATTGACAGTATCATTTCCACTGGAAAACAGGATATTGTTAACGTATTATCCATCGGATTTCCTTCTGGCAAGCTTTTTTTTATCTAAAAATTGATCTACTACGCTCATCTTCAGTAAATGGATTTTAAGTTGTTAAAAGTTACTTTCTTCAGCCATTTTTACGACACCGACAGTTAGAATCAAATTAGCGAAGCGACGCTGTTCGCCCGTCTGAATAATCAAAGTGGTGGCAGGTTCCCTGATTTTGTCGTAGAAGGCCCAGCGTTCCATCTCGTCCCACGTTACGTCCCCCAGTAATTTTTTATAAGCATCATGTATTTCTGCGTTTGCCTCAGCAGGTTTTTCCATAACGATTGCACCTTGAATAGGGCATACTTCCAAAATGCCTTCAAGCACGGTGAGTGCATCTAATAACCCCGGGCGAAAGTTAAGGTGTACGGTGGTGGAATTAGGACCTGTCATGGCACCGACTGGTAAATTACCGTCTGCAACAACAACTTGTGCAAAATGGCCTGAACGCGCAAGCACTTCCATAATGGTTGGGTGTATTACCGGAGTTTTTAGCATATCGTTATTTTTTGAATTTGGTAAATATAAACACCAGGTGCTATTTAGCTTCTGGTGTTTATCTGTTTTGTTAAAAAAATAGCATATAGTTTAGGGTCAAATCACATATCATTCAACGATGAACTACATGTTATAAACACCACCATTGATATCGAGCGTAGCACCAGTAATAAAACCGTCGTATTCAGATGCCAGATATAAAACCGCACGCGCTACGTCATCTGCGTTACCTGCTCGTTGGATTGGAATACCAGCCGTTGTTTCGGCCGCTGATTCTTTTGTTGTATGCGTGTTGTGAAATGAAGTTCCAAGGATAAGACCAGGAGCAACGGCGTTAACCCTTATTCCTTGAGGCCCCAATTCAGACGAAAGTGCTCTTGTAAACGTTAGGATAGCTCCTTTGCTGGTAGAATAAACCAACGACCCTGGGTGACCCCCTTTACGCCCGGCGAGCGATGCCAAATTAACAATACTGCTGTTATCGTTTTCTGCCAGATAAGGAGCTGCAGCTCGCGTAACAAACATCATGGATGTGAGGTTGATGTCCATTACCTTGTGCCAGAACTCGGCCTCCATCTCACTAAGCATTTTGCGTGCAACAAGTGAACCTGCGTTATTGATTAGTATGTCCAATCCACCAAGCGCTTCTACTGTTTTTTCGACCAATGCATTCGCATCGGCTTCTTTTGTTAAGTCACCACTTATTGCAACCGCTTTTTGTCCTTTGCTAGTTGCGTATTCCGCCAATTGGTTCGCAGTATCTGCACTAGAAAAATAGTGGATGGCGACGTTGGCTCCGCTATCAATGAAGTGTCTGGTGATTGATTCGCCAATGCCTTGAGCACCAGCTGTTATAAGAATATTTTTTCCGGTTAACTTATTAGTTTCTTTCATGTTATTACTATATTAATAGAGTTAATAATGGTACTCATAAAGAGATGTTATTTTAAGACGTAATGAATGATTCAGGTGTGTAATCCTATCCAAACTTGATATTTGGCAAACTGCATGTCATTACTTATGTAAAATATGGTGCGTTCGTTTAATTATTCAGCTCAGTAGGACTTCTCTTTTTGTATCGTACTATTTTTTAGAAACAATTCCTAAATCTGAACCATCTAAGGCTTTCCCTTTTAAACCTGATTTATCTGACAATTGATAGGTGCCTTCTATAAAGTCTGGTTTTAATGTCCATAAATTTTTAACGTTATATTTTTGATCGCCAGTAACTTTAAGTTTGTCTGATCTGTAGAAATTATTGTTTAAAACATTTACGATAGGCTCACCAACTACCAAATGCATTTCCAGGGCTTTGGTATTATTAAAAATATTATTGTTGATATTATTTACCTGTACACCATATAAAGAAATAGCTGTTTTGTATTTATTTTTGTTACCATAACCCACATGGTCAAATACATTATGCTCAATTTCTAAAAACGGGCCAAAAGTACTCTCATCTTTTCCGCCCCGATATAAGCGCAATGCTGCACCTTGTACGTCGGTAATTGTATTGTTTTTCATGATCATATATTCCACATTATAAGCCCCTATGTCATCAGTTTCTTTATCCAATGCGGCAATGTGTCCTGTAATATTTTCGAATGTTGAGTTTTGAATACTAATGGTATCTGCGAAGGTTCCTTTAGAGACTCGTAGCACATCAAAAGAATGGTTTACGACAAAATTTGTAAATGTGCAATTATCTATGAATAATTTATAATTTTCAATCATTGACTTCTTGCTCGTACTTATGGCCGAATTACCTGCATAATCAGGAGATTTTGCGCCATCGAAAGTGATGTTTTCCAGAAATAAACTACCACCATTCTGAATTTCGAAAGCCATCATTCTTTCAAATAAAATGGTAGCCTTTTCTACTCCTGCAGTTTTAAAAGTCAATGGATGCTTGATTTGAACCGCTTTGGTTAACAGATATGTTCCGCCATTTTCCAGTTCTATAATATCTCCGGCCTCCGATTTTTTTACAACCTCGAATAAGGTATTAATACCTGCTGCTACTTTAATGGTTTTACCTGAATTTAGGGCTGTAGTATTGTCTGCTTTAGAATACCATGTAACCCCTGTGTTTTCTTTAGTTGCTATATTTGGACTGATCGTGACCTTGTTTTTGATTTTATCGGATTGCGGAATTAAGAATCCCTGTTCATTTTTTACCAGTTTGATAACCGCATTTTTAAATCCACCTTTAATACTGGTTTCTAGGTTTTCGCCCAGAATATTATCTTTAAAAGTCACTCCGCTGATATCATCGTAAATCGTAAAAAGGTTTTTCTTGCTTTCATGATAAAAAATATTTCCTGAAATCTCGGATGTTTTAGGTGCTTGACTTCTTTCAGCATCGCTTCCTGCACATAATTGAATATGATCACAATTGATAAACGTATTGTTTTTTACTTTAGAATCGATAACCGGAACATAACGGTTTGGTGGCGAATTTGGCACTCCGTTCATCATTACAAATGCGCCTCTAAAACGATAACCGGTTAAACCAATATGGTAATTGTTTATAACGGTTTGCGTTTCATTAATTACACGTACTCCACCGGTGCTTGGTTTACCGTTTCCAATAAACACATTACCATCAACCATGGTTTCGTTTCCATGACGCATGGTTAAAGTACCTGTACATTCAAAAAAGGTGTTGTATTTAAAGGTATTTTGACACGCTTTATTTGATATAATCTCATGCTCTCCATTACATCTGTCAAAATAATTAGACTCTACTAAGGTATTAGAATTTTCTAAGGCATGATGACTTGTACCTATCCTTAATGTCTCGCCTCCATTATTTCCATATGTAGGTCTTGGTCCAAAATAATTATGATCTATACTGTGATTGTTTGCTCTGCTATCTTGCGTATCTAAACCAACAATCATGGTAACTCCCAAATTCTTTTTACCTACAATATGATTATGGTCTATACGATTATTTTTCCCATAAATAGTAATCCAATAATCTTGTACTTGACGCTCTGGGTTGTTGTAGTTGTCAATAACACACTCTGTTAGACGACAATTACTTGCCATTTCTTTTCTGTTTTTACGAAAAGATATTACGGCATTAGTAGGTGTGTAGCCGTTTTTAAAAACCAATCCTTCTACGTGTAAAAACTCACCAGCAATTTGAAGATTTGATGCTCCTTCTAAAGTTACTTTTCCTTTTTCTTCTACAGTAAGTATAATGGGCTTCTCTTCTGTGCCTTTTCCTTCAAAAACCAATTCAGCATCCTTCCAAACCCCATTTGCTAATGTAATTATTGAGCCTGGTACAGCATTTTCGACTGCTTCATTAAATTCATTAATATCAGTTACAAGGTTTTTTTTGTTTTCATCTGTACAAGACAGGGTTATGATACAAATGCTTGCAAATAATAGATATATATTTTTCATGTCGATAAAAGTTTTAATGGGTGTCCCTAGTGATAAAAAAAGAACAAGGCTTGGGGTGATAGATTATCCTTGATTAGACATTTGTATTTATTTCTTGTACAAGTAATCATTTTTAGTGAAATAGCCTTCGTTAGACACAGCATCATCGCTCACATATAAACTTGCTGTTTTAAACCAAACTTCAGCATAGTTTCCATCTGCATATTGTTTTTGAATATTACCGCCATGTGTTTCAGCACCGGAACACCAGTTTTTATTTATTTCGGGAGATTTCCCATTCGTTTGATTGTACGTCCCTAGCTTAAAAAAAAGACCTTCATCGGCATAGGCATTTTCTCGCTCTACGCCGTCTTGACCGATTGGCACAAATAGATCCTGTGTTTGTTTAGGAATATCGGCAGATGTTGTGTACTCTGATTTGATTAAGTTTTTTGTAAATGTTTTGGTGTCATGACCTTCACTTGTGAATGTTAGGTACATTAACCCATTTTTCACTTCGATTTCGTAACTAAATTCTTCACCTAATTCGATTCCTTCCTTAGGTTCTTCCGGATAGGCGTTTTCTTCGCTACCAACCACAGAAAAGTCATATCCCCAAACAGCTGTTGAATAATCCCATCTTACAGAATTGTCATCACCTGCTGTATTAATTTCATAATGCCAAAAAACGGAACCTTTGCTGTGTCCAGGGAATTTCTTATAAAATATTTTAAGCGGTTCGTTTTCATGTCCATCCGCGCTATGAATCTGGCCAATGACTACAGCATACGAAGCTGCCACCCGAGCATCACCTGTAGATGATACATTCATAACTTTAAGTGTAGCTGACAATTTAGCATCAGTTTTAGGTGTCCATTTTTTTACTTGAGCCAATTCTGTTCTTGTATTGTTTGATGTTCCATGGGTATTTCCCGCATTGGGAGCTTTATAAACTACCCAATTGTTTTTACCATCATATGCAGTATAGAAGAAATCTTTATGCTCAAAATTGTTTGCATGACCAACATTTGAACCATCACCTAAAATCAATTTCCAATCATTGAAAAATGGAGTAATGTCACTTGCGTAAACTGTTTTTTGCGTTTCTTTGTTATTCGTTTCTTTAGCAGTAATGGAACAGCTATGTAGTATTAATATAATACCAAGGATTAAGAACGTTGATAATGAGGTGACAATGTTTTTTTTCATTTTTTTATCGTTTAGTTTCAAAATTCATATTATTAATCATGATAGTATTTAACATTATCTTTAATTATTATATTGATAGGGCTGTAGTTTTTCTTAACAACCTCCTTTTTTAGAATTAAATGGTTAAATAAAGCCATGATTGCATTAAAGACCTGCTCTTCAGGTTTTTGTCCTAGCAAAAAAGTAATAATACCTTTTTCAAGATACCTTACATTATTTGAAAATACATCGTTGCCTATCACCACCATGTCCTTAACATGATTTTGTTCGATAAATTCAGCAACTTTAAACGCTCTTGAATTAGGCACAAAAACACCCTGATATTTTTCCGCATTCATTAAATGTTGCTGCAAGGTTAAGTTGGGTTCGTTTTCCTTAACTATATCAATTTCAAGGGTGGTTGTTGTTATTCCCGTAACACTCAACGCAGACTTAAACCCTTTTATACGATCCCTAATGTGTGCCGAAAAATCTTTGTGAGGTGCTATTTTAATGATCAGCACATTGGAGTTGGCAGTTAAACAGGTTTTCATTAAGCTGCCAGCCACTCTTCCACATAACATAGCCTCCTGTCCAAAATAAGCCAAATTACCTGCGCCAGGCATATCAATATCCATAAAAACAAAGGGTATTTGTTTTTCTTTTAGCTTGCTTACTTTTAGCTTTGCAATTTTATTGAATAATGGGCTAAAAATTATTCCGTCTGGTTCCTCGTCAATGGCCCGATCCAGTGTTTCGCTATATAGGTCCTGAGAAGAGGCATCGAATGTGTAATACTGAATCAAGAAGTTATAATCAGCCAATTCTTTCTTGGCTTTTTCAATGCCCTCAATCGGCTTTTCCCAATATGGATTATTTATGTGCGCGGCAGGAAGACAGATTACAATTTTGTTTAGTCTTTTTGATGAGAGCGACTTGGCAAACATATTGGGCTTATACCCTAACTGATTCGCAATCTGTAATACTTTTTTCCGGGTTTCTTCACTTACTCTTCCGTGCTTATTCAACACGCGATCTACAGTACCTGTTGAAACCCCCGCTTCTTGAGCAATATCCTTAACTCTTACTTTTCTATTCATTTAACAATTTGCGTAAACGATTACGCAAGCAAATGTAAGGATTATTTTTTTAACTGCGTAATCGTTTACGCATTTTTTATTAAGCCAAACTAAATAAACTGAGATCTGTCATTAAGAATTCTTCAAATTTCTTAATTTCAGAAGACAAAAGCCTATTGAGAGAATCCCGATATATAAAATCTTACATGCTTTTATGGAGCAAATTTTAGATAATTATGATCGAATGGGCATTCGGGTGTAATCTAATGAGAGTTTTGGAAAAAAATTAAAGCCGGTTCCTTATTTATAGAGATCGACTTTTTTATTTAGTCAAACTGTAGGGTTCAATATTCTGTAACGGTTCTTTAGGACAAGTCAAGTAGATATTTTAAGGAGTATATATGATGCCGATAGATACTATATGTAGAGTTTACGGCTTATGAGAAGATAACCTTAGATGCAGTTATTTATTTTTCCTTTTACTGTAGCCCTAAATTCTCTGCATTGATAATATCAATCGGTTGATAGTCTTTTTTGTCGGGCACGGCATTGTGTGCCATAAAATCGAAAAGCTTTTTAAATGTCTTTTCGGCTTGTTCTATAGGACGCTGACCTATCAAAAAGTTGATAACCCTTTGTTGAAGGAAATCGCTGTTTTTGCCGAACAGCTCGTACCCAACCAAGAATAAGTTTTGTTTGTTGTATTTTTGTAAATACTCTGCTACCACGTAAGTGCGGGAACTGGAAACGAATACGCCTCCAATGTTGGGGTTGTTCTCAAAAACTTTATCAAGTATTGCTTTTACTTCCTTAGGTTCAGTGTTAGGTACTTCAACGCTTATTTTAAGGCCATTGTTATTTCCGGCATCCATAAAATAACTTAAAAAGCCTTGGTTACGGTGCTTTAGATGCTGAATGTTTTCCAGGTCTTTGGCAATATTGACGATAAGAATATCCTTGGTAGGAGAAATGCCTGTGTCAATTAAGCTGGCCGCGACACGACCGGCCTGGTACGCATCTTCACCTACAAAGGTCAGACTATTGGTATTTTCAATATTGGTATCAATAAAGACGTAGGGTACCTGCATGTCATCTAGTTTATGGCAAAGTTCCTCCGACTCGTTCTTGAGGATGGGAGCCATAATAACCCCATCGGGTTGCCATTCCACAAGCGCAGATGCCTGTTTCATAAAATCGTTGGGGTTATGCATCTCGTAATAAAAGAATTCAAGTTTCGCACGGAAAGGATAGATAGCTTCTTTTCCGTTCTCTATCCCAAGGGGATGCATCTTCCAGAATTGGTTGTCGCCTTGGCAAATAGGAATCAATACGGCAATCTTATAGGTGGTCGGCGACTTTAAGGCACGTGCAGCAACATTGGGTTTGTAGTTAAGCTTTTCCGCTATAGCCAATACTTTTTCCTTTGTGGCAGCCTTCACCTCACCACGGTTATGCAGTACACGGTCTACCGTTCCGATTGAAACACCCGCCTTTTCGGCTATATCTTTTATTCTAATTGTTTTGCTCATTAAAACTAAAACCTCGAATTATTTAAAACAAGTACCAATTTGAATTGCTTTGCAAATATTTTTGTTTGTCCACGAATTTCACGACTTAAACTTATTCTTGTTTTTCCGTGTGATTCGTGGACAAAAAGATGGAAACTGCGCAGCAGTGAACATCAAAATTCCTTTTTTAATTGTGGATTTAGAATCCAAATATCCGTGGCAACCACAAACTAATTTGCGGAATATAGGTCACCATCATCAACACTGCTACCATGGCCAAAAACATAGGGAGCAAAGGTTTTATTACCTTATCGATTTTAATGTTGGCCACACTGCATCCAATAAATAATACCGAACCTACAGGTGGTGTGCACAATCCAACACTCAGGTTCAATACCATAATAATACCAAAGTGTGTTGGGTCAACACCCATATTGGTAACTATCGGTAAAAAAATGGGCGTAAAGATAAGCACTGCCGGAGTCATATCCATAAATACACCAACAATCAACAAAATGAGGTTGATAATCAATAGGATAACGATTGGGTTGTCGCTAATGCCTAATAAACCAGCACTAACATTCTGTGGAATATTCTCATAAGCCATAATCCAGGAAAGACCAATGCAAGTAGCTACTAAAAGGAGCACGATAGCAGTTGTTTTAACCGACCTTAAAATGATATCTGGAATGTCAGAAATCTTAATTTCATTATAAATTAAAGAAAGAACCAGCGCATAAAGCACGGCAACAGCAGACGCTTCTGTAGCGGTAAATAACCCACCTACAATACCCCCGATAACTACAATTAGCAGGAACAAACTTGGAACGGCATCCCACAATACTTTTAAACCACGTTTTACAGAAGCAGGACGTTTAACCGAAAATCTTACAATTAAGAATAATAGAAAAGCACCAATCCCAGCCCAAACCAGGTTGTAGGTTAACACAGATTGCCCTTTGATGGCTATCATTCCTGCAATTAAACCAAATGTTGCAGCGGCACCGACCAGTACCTTTAATGTGGCCAACATGGAGGCTTTGATTCCGCTTTTATAACTGATAACTAATGCCATAGACGTGAGCATGATGGCAAGTCCGGTTAAAATACCGGGTAAATACCCTGCCAGGAAAAGTGCTGTAATAGACACGCCGCCACTGGCCAAAGAATATACAATCAGGATATTGCTCGGAGGAATTGAAAGGCCGGTTGTGGCCGAGGAAATATTAACGGCCGCACTAAAATTCTCGTTGTAACCATCTTTTTTCATCTCCGGCCCCATGATAGAACCAATAGCCGAAGCAGAGGCAGCGGCAGAGCCTGATATGGCACCGAAAAGCATATTGGCAAATACGTTAACGTAGGCCAATCCTGCCGGCCATTTGCCCACCAATATCTTCGCCAGATTGATGAGTCGTATGGCTATTCCGCCACTATTCATGATGTTTCCGGCCAGTATAAAAAATGGAATAGCCAACAAGGCAAAACTGTCCAAACCGGTAGCCATTCTCTGTGCATAGGTAGTAAATGCAGGTAAGGAATCGATACTAACCAACATGGTCAATATTCCGGATATACCAATACTAAAAGCAATGGGTACACCGGATACCAATAAAAATATAAAGGAAAATATAAGAACGAATATACCTAAGTAGTCCATTATGCAAGATTTTCGTTAGGGTGAATAATAAAGTAAATTGAATAGTATAGGATAAGCAACCCGCTTAATGGCATTACCAGGTAAACATAGCCCAAAGGGATTCTTAAGGCCGCAGATGTTACTTCGAATTGGAATCTGGTGATGGACAACCATGCTCCACCAATAACCATAACGGTTATTGCAAACAAAGCTATACAGACATTAATAAAAAGATAAAGTTTGGTTTTATTCGCTTCGGAAGATTTTTGCACCAATAAATCAATGGCCAGGTGTTGTCTTTGTCCTGCTACGTACGCAGCCCCTAATATACCTACCCATATTAATAGGAAGCCGGCCAACTCATCGGTGAATGAACTTGGCGATGAAAGAATATATCGGCTTAACACCTGCCATAATACATCTAATACCAGGATGCTCATGATAAATATGAGCGTTTTCTCCAGGAATTTATCTAGTTTTTGTTTTATTTCCATGTTGTTCAGTTTGCTCCGGTCACACCGGTTAGTTTACGTTTCTGATACGTTGAATTAAGCTGTAAATCTCGGGTTGAGATTTGTACCCATCAAAAATACTTTCAACAGTTTTCATAAATGGAGCTTTATCGGGACGGATAATTTCGACACCCGCCTTTTGTACTTCGTCCAAAGCTTCTTGTTCGGCCTCAGCCCAAAGTCTGCGCTCTTCAGGAACAGAAGCGTCAGCGGCAGCTTGTAACCATTTTTTTTCTTGCTCTGTCAGCTTGTTCCAGACTACGGTACTTATAATTAACACGTCAGGCACGGCGGTGTGTTCGTTGAGGGTATATTTTTTACAAACCTCGTAATGACGCGATGTGTACAAACTGGGAGGGTTGTTTTCGGCTCCGTCAACCACCCCGCTTTGAAGTGCCGTGTATAACTCTCCCCACGAGATTGGTGTTGGAGAACCTCCCATCGCTTTTACCATGTTCATGGCCGTCTGGCTTTTCATCACCCTTATTTTCATGCCATTCAAATCCTCGGGAGAATTAATAGGTTTATCAATGGTATAGTAACTGCGGAAACCCGCATCGTAAAAGCAAAGCCCCTTCAAATTATATTTTTCCGTGGAATTCAGGAATTCTTTTCCGATCGCACCATCCAATACCGTAAAGGAATGTTCCCTGGACTTGAAAATATATGGAAGTCCAAGTACCTGATAATTGGGCGTAAAGCTTTCCATTACGGCAGCGGAAACTTTTGTAATGGCCAGGCTTCCAATTTGTAATAGCTCTACACATTGCTGTTCGCCGCCAAGTTGCCCGCTGGGATATATTTCCATTTTCATTTTGCCCTCCGATTCTTCTTCAAGTTTATCGGCCATAAAAACCATAGCTTTATGCACGGGGTGGGTTGGATCGAGCCCATGGGCCAGCTTAAGGGTGGTGGTCTTGTTGGCAGTTTTACATCCTGCCAGAAATAAAAGAAGGCCAACAAATAATACTGATGCTGCTAATTTAAATCGCATAGATAGTTTTTTTCTAATTTAAAATGGTAGAAATGCTTTAGGCAAGATAATGGCTACCTGTCACAATTTCTATGATTCGATTTTTCCGTTTGTTTTGTGCAAACGTTTGTATTGCTACACAAATATAGTATTTTGATGTTTATTTTTATATAAATCTTTCTTTATATGCCCAAAGTCCAACTGCAGGATTTGAGATAAAATAGATTTCTTCCCCATCGGGCATGGTATTATAACCTTCGGTTAATTTTTCAGGATTATATTTTTCAATCATCCCATTCAAGTCGGCATATTTAAAGTTGACCGATTCTATTTCTTCTTTGGTCAGGTGACCGGGACAGTAGGTAATGTTAAACCGTCCTTCGGAACTTCCATGTATTAGGTGAGCAGCCGCCCCAAGGTTCTCTTCTAATTCCTTGTTTTCCTTCAGCATTTTCATGGTATGAGGAGTTCCCCGATAACCATATTTCCTAATCAAACGGTCAATCTCCTTGTCCTCACCAAATTCTTTTAATCCAGGCGCCAACACGATTAATTCACCATCATCGGCCATAGCCATACGGGTACGATAAATACTTTTGTTGCCCAGCCATGTGCTCTTAAACTCGGACGGGTCAAGATAAACCACGGCCTTTTTGAAAGGTTTATCCAACATGGTAAAGTTCGCTTCCAAAGATAATGCGGCAGCTTTGGTAAACACGGAATAATCATCGCCAATAAATAGTCCTCGCGTAACCAATTGGCCGGATTCTGGATCTCTTCCTATTACAGTGTGCACATACATTATTGGCAGATGGTTGATGAAATTCTCCGAAGCATAATTTAGGATTTCCCGAACAGGATTGTCGGCTCTACCCATCACGTTTTCCATGCCATGTACAGCACCCACAAAATGACTTTTGTTGATGCCTTCTGAACCTCCCGTGCCCACTAGAATATTTTTATTATAGTTGGCCATTCCTATCACTTCGTGAGGCACTACCTGCCCAATTGATAAGATAAGGTCGTGTTTGCCTTCCCAAAGTAGCTTGTTGACTTGCGCAGGCCAATCATAACTTAATGCACCATGGGTTATCTCGGCTACTTTTTTGCCGGGAATGGTCCCGACGGTAACCACATCGTTTCGCCAGTTATGAACCCTGAAAAGACGATGAGGAATACCGGGAAACATGGTGTTTATTTCCTGGTCGGTCATGGCAACATGCGTTCCTAAAGCCGGTAAGATATCGTGCACATGTTCACCGTAGTATTTGAATGCGTATGTGGTTAACTCACCGGCTTTGGAATGAAAACGGGTAAAATCAGGCGGGATAACCAGCACCTTTTTGCGGTGCCCAAGTTGTTCCAGCGCCATTTCCAATCCTTTTTGGAGATCTTCGTTGCTTAATATTTCATCAGCTGCTCCTTGTTCATAATATATCATAACGTTTGCGTTAGTGATGAAAACTATCTCTTCACCCTGGCATTACCATCCCAAATACTCCACACCATTTCTTCGTCGGCAGGTTGAGCATAATCAGTTAAAAATGTGGTAGCCATAGCGCCTGTGGCCCAGCCAAACTGTGGCCATTTTTCGCTTTCCCACCCTTTGAGTATGGCATATAACAATCCGCCCACAAAACCATCGCCACCTCCTATACGGTCAAGCACATGGATAGGGCGAGGTTTGATGACCTGCCAATCGTTGCCTGCCAGTGCGATGGCACCCCATAAATGTTCGTTAACACTAACAACTTCACGCAGCGTTGTTGCGAATACGGAAGCATTGGGGAAAGTTTTTTTCACCCGCTCAATCATTCCCTTGAAACCGTCTATTTTTTCTTCAATGCCTTTTCCTCCGGCTTCAGGGCCTTTGATGCCCAAACAAAGCTGGAAATCTTCCTCGTTACCAATAAGGATATCCGAAACAGAAGCAATCTCGGTAAATATTTCACGTAGCTCTTCTTCGCGATTCACCCAAAAAGAAGCCCGATAATTCAAGTCGAACGATATTCTGGTTCCATGTTTTTTTGCCGCACGGGCTATTTCCAAACAAAACTTACTCGAATCAGGGGATAGTGCTGCAACAAGTCCGGATAGATGAACAATCGCAACGCCTTCTTCTCCAAAAATCCGTTCTAAATCAAAATCTTTTACATTCAAAGTACGTCCTACTTCGCCTGCCCTGTCGTTCCATACACGAGGGCCCCGCGAGCCGAAGCCGCTATCCGCAATATTGATTTGATGGCGGTATCCCCACGGATCACCTTGCTCAACCTCGGGACCTTCGTAATCCATATGGCGCGCTTTCAGGTTGCTTTTAATAAATTGGGCTATGGGGCTACCTTTAACAAAGGAGGTTAATACCTTAACAGGCAGGCCCAGATAAGATGAGATACTGGCAACATTTGTCTCAGCACTGGTAGCCTGCATTTTAAAAGTGTCACTGGCATGAACCGGTTGCCCGTTCTCAGGTGTGATGCGGATTCCCATACTTGTTGGTACAAGTAAAGCGTATTTGCAATATTGCTTAAGTTGGATAGACATATGTAGATTTTTAAGATTTTAATAGCTAAAAAAAATGATTGCCTGATATATGAATAAAAAGAGGCATCAATCTCAGGTGTTACACAATGATTATTTATAAACTACACCACTTTTCTCGATCCCCATCTCCAAACCACGTAATTCCGCTTGTCCACGAAGAAGGCCAAGCGCAGAATAACCTGGGTTGGTTTTCTTTCTCAGATCGTCCAAAATGGTATGTCCGTGATCTGCACGCATAGGAATCTGATCGTCGCGACGATTGGCTGCCGTACGTTTCTTTTGTTCTTTCAGCACAGCCACAATAACGTTGTACATATCCACATTTCCTTGCAGATGGCTTGCCTCGTGGAAACTTCCGTCTGCATCGCGTTGGGTGCTTCTTAAATGTAAAAAGTTGATTTTGTCCCCTAAACGGGTAATGATGCCAGGAAGGTCATTGTCCGGGCGAACTCCCAGAGAACCTGTGCAAACACATAAACCGTTATAAATACTGTCTACAATATTTACGATAAATTGTAAATCGCTTTCGGTACTAACCACGCGGGGTAATCCGAAAAGAGAAACCGGGGGATCATCGGGATGGATGGCCAAACGAACACCGGATTCAATGGCGACAGGAACGATCTGTTCCAGAAAATATTTCAGGTTCGCACGGTATTGGTCAGAATTAATCCCGTCATATTCAGCCAGGCGTCCTCTAAATTCTTCGATGGAGTAGCCTTCCTGACCACCAGGTAATCCTGCAATAATATTCTTTTCCAGGATGTATCTCTTTTCTGCATCCATGGACTCAAATTTCCTTTTTGCAGCTTCAATTTGTTCGGGGGTATATTCTTTTTCAGCACCTTCTCGCTGCAGCATATAAAGGTCGAAAGCAATGTATTCGTGAATGTCGAATTGTAATGCTCTGGCACCATCGTCCAGTTCCATCTCCAGATTGGTACGTGTCCAGTCAACAACAGGCATCCAGTTATAGGTCAAAACAGGAATGCCAACTTTGCCCACATTGCGAATACTTTCTTTATATTTCTCAATCCACATATCACGGTCTGGCTTGCCTTGTTTAATGGCCTCGTGAACAGGAATGCTTTCAATAACACTCCAATTTAAACCTCTGGGTACTGGCGGGGTTACTGAGTCGTCAATTTCAATATGTCTTTTTCTTTTGGCAATTGCTTCCTCGGTCCACACTTCGCCAATTGGTACTTCGTGTAAAGCGGTTACAATTCCTGTTGCACCGGCTTGGCGAATATCCGCCAAAGTTACCGGGTCTGTTGGGCCATACCAGCGCCAAGTTTGTTCCATAGCCATAATTATCCAGCTTTTATCTTAATTAATATTTTACAGTTTTGGGGGCGTTGTGAGATTTTCCGCCTATCTAAATATCCGGGTAACGGAAAAATGACAGTGTGAGAAATCTAAAAATCTCTTATCTAAGTTTAAGCTTACACTCCTGAGTAGGCACTAAAACCTCCATCAACGGGCACTACAACCCCTGTAATAAAGTTGGACCAGTCGGAAAGTAGATAAAGCATAGTTCCCGCTAACTCTTCAGGTTCACCGTAGCGCTCCATTGGCGTGTTTCTGATAATTTTTTCGCCACGCGGGGTTGCTTTGCCAGTTTTTTCGTCAATCAACAGAAAGCGGTTCTGGTTGGTCAATAAAAACCCGGGCGCGATAGCGTTAACTCTAATCCCTGTTTTGGCGAAGTGAACGGCCAACCACTGAGTAAAGTTGTTGATTGCCGCCTTGGCGGCAGAGTAGGCAGGAATCTTGGTCAGAGGAGTGTAAGAATTCATCGACGAGATGTTGATGATCGAACCTTCCTTTTTATCCAGCATGTCCTTGGCGAAAACCATCGATGGAAGTAAGGTTCCTTGAAAGTTTAAGGCAAATACCTTATCGAAACCTTCCATCTCTAATCCAAAGAAAGTGTCTTCAAGATTATTCAACAGGTCATCGGTAAGGAATTCTGCTTTGGTTGTAGCAGAGGCGGCATTACCACCGGCACCGTTAACCAGGTAATCTACCGTGCCTAATTTTTCGTTGATCACAGCCTTTGCCGCCTCCAACGATTTTTTGTCCAGAACACTGGCTGAAATGCCCAGTGAGGTTGTTCCGTATTGTTCTGTAATTTCCGCGGCTACTTTTTCGGCAGCTTCCAGGTTAAGATCAAGAATAGCTGTTTTTACACCGTGCGAAGCTAGTGCTTTAGCCATAGTGGAGCATAACACGCCGCCGCCACCGGTAACAACCGCTACTTTATCTTTTAAATTTAAGGGCACCATCATTTTCGTTTTATAGTATCAAGTATGAGGTATCAAGTATCAAGATTTTTTTAGAAGTATAGAACTAGTGAGGGCACACACGTCTTGATACTTTCGGTCTTGCTACGTGATATTTTATTATTTTCTTACTGCTTTAATATCGGCCATGAGCTGTTTTACCATATTGGTAAGTGCTTTCCAGTCTTTGCTGGCCATAATATCTTTTGGGAAGAGGGCCGATCCCATGCCGACACAAGTTACACCTGCGGCAAACCATTTTTCCAGGTTGTCTTTGGCAAGATTAACCCCTCCTGTAGGCATAATGTCAGTCCAGGGCATTGGCGCCTTAACCGCTTTTACAAAAGAAGGCCCGCCAACTTCCGAAGCTGGGAAACACTTCACCAAATCAGAACCAAGCTCCTGCGCTTTGTTGATTTCTGAGATTGTTCCACATCCGGGTGACCACATCACTTTTCTGCGGTTACAGATTTTAGCCATGTTCTCGTTTAATAGGGGGGAAACGATAAAGTTTGCACCTAATTGTATATACAGCGCAGTTGTTGCTTCTTCAACGATAGAACCAGCACCGAGAATCATTCCTGGTAGATTTTCTGCGGCGTACTTGTTTAGCTCACCAAAAACTTCATGCGCAAAATCACCACGGTTAACAAACTCGAAAACACGAATCCCGCCATCGTAACATGATTTTACCACGTTTTTACAAACCTCAATATCTGAGTGGAAAAATACAGGGACTACGCCTGTTTCTTTCATCGCTTGAAAAACCTCTAATTTTGAATATTTAGCCATTATATTTATATTTTTTATTGACCATGATTAAAAAATGATGATAGATTGCTTCGAACTATTTTACCCCTTAAGGTGTTGATGAAAAAATCTTTTTTGCCCGAAAGACTTTGTTGTTTTCAATTCTAACAATCTATCATCGTAATAAAGTTGTAATTGTAAAAGCCGCTTCTCAAAACCTTATGCAACCTATCTTTGATAAGATTTTGATTTAATACGGATGAAGTATGTAAATCTGTTATTGTGGATTTTAATCTGGTTCGTTAACCTAGCAAAATCCGATCTCTAAATTTCCTTCAAAAACTATATTCTTGACCATCAATTTGATTAAGAATGAAATACAACACATCCGCTTTAACGCAAACTTTTTATCTTGATACACGACCTGATGCGTCACCACCCATCAACTTCTCTACTTCTTCAACAGTTGCCAGGTTGTAGTCGCCGTGAATAGTGTGTTTTAAGCATGATGCTGCTGTAGCAAAATTTAATGCTTTTTGGTCGTCGCCATCGTAGGTCAATAAACCGTATATAAGGCCACCCATAAATGAATCACCACCGCCAACACGGTCTACAATATGTGTGATTTGGTATGTAGGAGCTTGGAACAAAGTTTTGCCGTCGTATAGTACGCCCGACCAGGAGTTATGGTTGGCGTTAATCGAACCCCTTAAAGTAGTAATTACCTTTTTAACACGGGGGTACTTGGCCATAATTTGTTGAGAAACACTTCTGTATGCTTCGGCTTCAACGTGACCGCCGGTTACGTCTACGCCTTCCGGATGGATATCCAACATCATAGCTGCGTCCTCTTCGTTACCTAAAACTATATCGCATCCAGCTACTAATTCAGGCATTACTTCACCACCTGTTTTACCATATTTCCAAAGATTTTTGCGGTAGTTAAGGTCTGTCGAAACGGTTACGCCCATTCTGTTGGCTACTTTAATGGCCTCTAAACAGGCGTCGGCAGCACCTTGAGAAACAGCCGGGGTAATCCCAGTCCAATGGAAGAAATCCGCATCTTTGAATACTTCTTCCCAGTTCACCATTCCAGGTTTAATTTCAGAAAATGCAGAGTAAGCTCTATCGTATACTACCTTACTAGCACGGGCTACAGCACCTGTCTCTAAATAATACGTTCCTAATCTGTCGCCTCCGTATACAATGTATTCTGTGTTAACAGAGTGCTTTTTAAGTTCCATCTCGCATGCTTTTGCAATGTCGTTTTTTGGTAAACGAGTTATAAATGAAACATCAATGCCATAGTTTGCCAACGAAACTGCCACGTTAGCTTCGCCGCCGCCGTATGAAGCATTAAATGAAGTTGCCTGCGAAAAGCGCTGGTATTGAGGAGTTACAAAACGGAGCATTATTTCTCCAAAGGTTACTACTTTCTTTGCCATGGTATTTATTATTAAAAGTTAAAGTATGATTTTGCATTATTGTAAGAAATTCCTTCGATCACGTTCTCTAGAATTTCTTCGTCATCGGGGATCAAGCCCCGTTCAACCTCTTTACCCACATAGTTACACACAATCCTGCGGAAATATTCGTGACGGGGGTAGGATAGAAAACTTCTTGAATCTGTTACCATTCCCACAAACCTGCTCAATAAACTAAGTGCCGATAAGTCTTCAAGGTGTCGTTCCATTCCAGTTTTTTGGTCCAGGAACCACCAGGCCGCACCATAAGTCACTTTCGAAACGCTTGAACCATCTGCGAAGTTACCGCACATGGTCAATAACATCTGGTTGTCCGCCGGATTTAAATTGTACAATATTGTTTGTGCCAATTGGTCGGTGCTATCCAAGTAGTTTAAGAATTGCGACATCTTTACACTTGGCTGTGAATCATGGATGGAATCAAAACCAGTGTCAGCGCCTAAAATATTGAACATGCGGGTATTGTTGTTTCGCAATGCACCCACGTGAAATTGCTGTGTCCAGCATCGTTTGTGGTTCATTTTGGCCAATTCGGCCATAACAGCGGTATTGTATTTTTCTTTTTCTTTCGGGGAAATTGCTTTGCCATCCATTAATTTAACAAAGATGGCCGAAACTTCCTCCTGTGTATAAGGTGCAAAGTAAAAGCGGTCAGGACCACTGTCTGAAATCCGGGCTCCCATAGTATGGAAAAACTCGTGTCTGCGATCCAAAGCCTCAATTAATTCGGTAAAAGTAGAAATGGAAACATCGGCAGCCTGGCCTAATTTCTCAACGTAAGTAATAAAGAAAGTTGAATTGTCTGTTTTTAGCACATTGTCTGCTCTAAACGAAGGTAATACTTTTACCTCAAATCCATCGTCGATTAATTGCTGATGATATTCTAATGAATCGGCCGGGTCGTCCGTAGTCCCAATCATTTCAACATTCATTCGTTGGATGAAGTTTTTTGTACTAAACTCAGGAGCCTTTAACATCTCAGCTGTCTCGTTGTATATTTTCTCCGCCGTTTTAGGGGATAACAAGTCGTTAATGCCAAAACAACGGGCCAATTCTAAATGGGTCCAGTGGTAAAGGGGATTAGAAACTGTGTACGGAACAGTTTCTGCCCACTTCATAAATTTCTCTTTATCGGTAGCATCACCGGTAATAAACTTTTCGTTGATACCATTAATGCGCATCGCTCTCCATTTGTAATGATCGCCGCCTAACCACATATCACCCAAATTGTCATATTTGTAATCCTGGGCTATTGCTTTGGGGTCTAAATGGCAATGGAAATCGATAATTGGTTTGTTTGCAGAATGATTATGGTATAATTGATGAGCAGTGTCGTTTTCCAGGACAAAGTCATCGTGTATAAAAGTTTTATTGATCATGATGTGTTTTTTCAATTTGCCGTATAATGCCGTTAACGAACACGAAAGTACGAACAATTTTAATATAACCAAAAATTTTAACATTTAATTTGGGATACTTGTAGGTAGAAGGACTGCTTAAATAGCTTATAAATAGAGGTTGATAAGGGGATTGGGATTGTTGCGGATTAAAATGTTAATTTTTTATGTGGGAATATTTTGGCAGCGAAAAAATAAATTTGTCATGATTTTGTTGGAAATTGTGCAAACGTTTGTATTTTTGTGGTGGAATAATTTATTGATGAAAAGAATAACCATAAGTGATATTGCCAAAGAGTTGAATGTCACGCCATCAACTGTGTCGAGAGCGTTGGCCGGAAATGCCCGTGTGAGTTTGAAAACGAGGGAGCTGGTGACGAAGAAGGCGAAAGAGATGGGGTATCAACAGAATGTGATTGCTGCTTCATTGCGAAAGGGTAGGAGCGATACTATCGGAATGATAGTGCCCAGGATCAATCGCCATTTCTTCAGTAACGTAATCAGTGGAGTTGAAGAAATATTGAATCCAGCTGGTTATACCTTATTAATAGTGCAGAGTGGCGAAAATTTCATAAAGGAGCAAAAGGCTATTAATATGTTACTGGCTAACCATGTGGGGGGTATCATCATGTCGCTCTCGGTGCAGACTCAGACTTACGAACATATCGAAGCGGTTATCATGCGTGGTATTCCAGTAGTACAGTTCGACCGTGTAAATCCTTCACTAAAAAGCTCAAAAATATTGAACGATAATTTTACGGGAGCGTATCTGGCCACCAAACATCTGATTAAAAGTGGTTATCAAAGAATAGGCCATTTGGCGGGAACCAGAACCTTAAAAGCCTATGAAGAAAGGTACAGGGGTTATGTGAAAGCGATTGAGGAAGCAGGGCGAATCGTGGATGTCTCCTTGGTGTATGAGGATACAATAACCCGTGAGGCGGGATATAATGCTATTAAAAAGGCTTTCGGCAAGGATAAACCGGACGCTGTTTTTTGCGCCGGGGATTTTGCAGCATTAGGGGTTTTGGATGGGCTAAAAGAAATGAAGATCAATGTACCTGATGAATTTGGAGTGGTTGGATTTGCCAACGAGCCTTTTTCGGAACTTATTCATCCAACATTATCCACAGTGGAACAAAACGCGTTTGAAATGGGAACGCGCGTGGCAACAGCAATGATAAAAAACCTGGAAGGCAAACATTGGGAAGAGGAAGAGATAATTCCAACGCGATTGATCGTCAGGGATTCTTCGTGGCGACAATAACTCGAGTATAGATGACAGAAGATTTGCAGTTTTAAAGTGGGACCGAATATAGGGTTTGTCATCTAAGGCTACATTTTAAGGTAGTGACAGGAAATATAAAACGAATCGGCTTTAGCGATAAATGATTAAATATATAGAATATTAACAATTTAAAAAAAGAACTATGAATTTTGAAATAAGGTATGCAGTTCATCCTGAGGATATGAAAAGCTATGATACGAATCGTATCCGCAAAGAATTTTTGATTGACAAGGTGATGATTCCTGGAGAAGTGAGTATGGTATATTCGTTTTATGACAGGTATATAATTGGAGGTATTGTTCCAACGGATGCTCCGATTAAACTAGAAGCGCATGACGAATTAAAGGCTGAGTATTTCCTGGAGCGTCGCGAAATGGGAATTGTAAACGTAGGTGGTGATGCAAAAGTATTGGCCGACGGAACCGAGTATATTTTAAAATACAAGGAAGCTTTGTATTTGGGTAGAGGTGTTAAAGATGTTGTTTTTGAATCGATAGATGCCAGCAAGCCGGCTCACCTTTATATGAACTCGGCCCCAGCACACAAGGAATTACCTTCTCGTCATGTTACCCTGTCCGATGCTAACGTATTGCAATTGGGAAGTCTGGAGACTTCAAATGAACGTCAGATTAATCAGTTGTTGGTGAAAGAGGTGATAGAGACTTGTCAGCTGCAAATGGGAATGACAGAGTTAAAGCCGGGAAGTGTGTGGAACACGATGCCATCGCATACGCACAACCGTAGAATGGAAGCTTATTTCTATTTTGAGGTACCGGAGCGTCAGGCAGTTTGCCATTTTATGGGCGATCCTGATGAAACCCGTCATATCTGGATGAAAAACGAAGAAGCGGTTGTCTCTCCTTCATGGAGTATTCACAGTGCTGCAGGTACTTCTAACTACATCTTTATTTGGGGTATGGCTGGAGAGAACCTGGATTATACTGATATGGACATGCGTCAGGCTGACGAATTAAGATAGAGTTTTTTAACCTCGAATTATACGAGTTGAGTGAATTGATTCTATTAATAGATAACCAAACAGCAACGCTGTTTTGAATTCGTGTAATTCGTTAAATTCGAGGTTGGTAAAAAAGGAAATAGCAAAGCTATTGACTGGATTTCGGAAACAAGAAATTATAAAATATAACGTTACGATTTTTTTATACAAAAGTGCAAACGATTGCATAAAAACATTGTTATAAATTTAAAAATATGATTAACGAATTATTTGACTTAAACGGAAAAATTGCATTAGTAACAGGTGGAACTCATGGTATTGGAATGGCCTGTGGTAAAGCTTTGGCCAAAGCAGGTGCTAAGCTTTGTGTAAACGATATTGACGATGAGAAACTTGAGGAATGTAAAGCTGAGTACGCTAAAGATGGTATTGATGTTTACACGGTTAATTTCAATGTAACCAGCGAAGAAGATGTTGATAAAGGAGTTAGCCAAATTGAAAAAGAGGTTGGCCCTATCGATATATTGGTAAACAATGCAGGTATCATCAAGCGTGTGCCAATTTTGGATATGCCTATCAAGGATTTTGAACAAGTGATCGATGTTGATTTGGTAGCTCCGTTGATTGTGGCCAAACGTATCGCTCCGGGAATGATAGAGCGTCGTCAGGGAAAAATCGTCAACATGTGTTCGATGATGAGCGTTTACGGCCGACAGAATGTTTCGGCTTATGCGGCGGCCAAAGGTGGATTGAAACTGTTAACAGAAAACATGACATGTGAGTGGGCCAAATATAACCTGCAAATCAATGGTATCGGACCGGGATATATTGCTACTTCGCAAACGGCTCCTATCCGTGTGGGCGGTCACCCATTCAACGATTTGGTGATGACACGAACTCCTGCAGGACGTTGGGGAGAGCCTGAGGATGTTGGTAACGCTTGTTTGTTCCTTTCTTCCCCTGCAGCAAATTTCGTTAACGGTCACATTTTATATGTCGACGGAGGTATTTTGGCTAACTTTGGCTACGTGAAAGGTGAAAACGAAATTTAAACTGTCGTATGATGAATATGATGCTTAGACTTATTTCTTTTATGTCGCTACTGCTCTTATTGGGCAGTTGCGATTGTAGTCAAAATCAAATAGAGGTTTCAGTCACTAATCCACTAAACATGGATAGAGGTATTGAAACGGTTGAGCTTGCCCTGGCAGAACTGAAGGTTGACCACGGGATAATAGTGTTGGATGAAAAAAGCGGAATGGAGATACGAAGTCAATTACTGGATAAAAACCAGGATGGGGTATCTGAAACTGTTATTTTTCAAACAGCACTGAAAGCTTCCGAAACTAAAAATTTTGTAATTAAGGAAGGTAAAACAGAGCTTGAGCCGACAGAAGTAAAAACATTTGCCCGTTTTGTACCTGAACGTACCGACGATTTTACCTGGGAAAATGATAAAGTCGCCTTTCGTGTATATGGACCTGAAGCGCAGCGAATGGTAGAAGCCGGCGAAAAAGGAGGAACACTTTCTGGTGGGGTGGATTGTTGGTTGAAGAAGGTAGATTACTCCATTATAGATAAATGGTACAAAGGCAATACCGAAAAAATTGGTTATTACCATAACGACCATGGCGAAGGCCTGGATAACTACCATGTAGGTCCAAGTTGCGGGTGTGGAGGAACAGGTGTAATGGTTGACGGAGAATTGTTTCCACACCTGAACTATACAGGATACAAGGTATTAACAAACGGACCAATCCGAACCGAGTTTGATTTGGATTACGCTCCTTATCTGGCCGGGGAAAGTACCATTAAGGAAAGGAAAAAAGTATCTATCGATTTGGGAAGTAACCTAACGAAGTTTGTTATTGAGGTTGAAGGAACGGATACCTTAACGGCAGGAATTACTTTGCATGATAAGTTAGGTGAGATCTCGGTAGATGAAGAATCCGGATGGGCCAGTTATTGGTCGCCTCATTTTGGCGAGGAGTTGGGAAATGCGATTGTAGCAGACGCCAAATATTTTGCGGGAACATCCAAAATAGTGTCTGACGTAAAAGATAAAAGTCACTTGTTGCTGCACTTAAAGGTGATTGATGGAAAAGTGGAGTATTATAC
Organism: Saccharicrinis sp. 156; assembly: GCF_050589685.1. NCBI lineage: Bacteria > Pseudomonadati > Bacteroidota > Bacteroidia > Marinilabiliales > Marinilabiliaceae > Saccharicrinis > Saccharicrinis sp. 156. The sequence goes on along the minus strand of NZ_JBNGOS010000007.1, from coordinate 141,210 downwards.
TGGTTTTGCCTGGAGTGGAAGCAAGCAATTTAAGAACAAACAAGCCTGGGAAGAATATTTGACAAATTTTAGGAAAACTATAAATAAACCTTTTGTGACTAAAGTTAAGTAATATTATGATTTTCTGAATAAAACAGGACAACTCCGGAGGTAAATCTTCGGAGTTTTTTTTTGCATCTATCCAAAAAATAACTTTTAATTAATGCACGCAATAAACGCTTTGTGAGAAACGTTATGTAATTGATGATTAAAGCAATATATTTTTAGACTAATTGACTTGGATGGTAAAGTTATTCATTCTAAATTAGCCAAGGTTAATGCGTAAAGCGTTATTGGCAGAATTCTTTGGGCTTGGCATAAACTGGATATTGGAAATGAGTAGTATAAATGACGAAATAATGGATTATACAGGGTTGTTGTTCGATTGTCCGTTAAAAGAACAGGCATGTAACTGTGGTTTTGGTGAGGTACGCCAGCTTGACCTGAAGGAAAGGTTTGAGTTTTGGAAAAGATTATCGGAGAACGATCGAAACAATTTAGTTAGTCGTCATCATATTTGTATTTACGAAAGGGAACAAACGGGGTTTAAAACTGAAAAATTCTCTCCCATCGAAAAAGGACTTAATTAGCCTTTTAATTATTCGAATGATTCCGATGAAAATTAATTTATTACACTTTAACTTTTATTAATACAACATTAAGTGATTATTCCGTAATATTGCCTGGATTTGGAGAACTGGGTATTTTAGCAATGATGTGGGGTAATTTTTAATGTTGAGATGAAGATAACAATATCAGGTTTTTTAATTATTGCGGTTTTTATTGCCATTGTTGATTTATTGGGGCTTTGGGTTTGGAAGAGAGAGCGGGAGGATGTTGATAACAAGCACTACAAGTGGATCGGCATAGTACTTTTAGGTGTGTTTCCAGCTCTGGAAATTCTTTCATACTTATTTTTTGCGCTTCAGATTCGTTCAGCTGCATCATTCGAGTTTTACCTCTGGTTTATGATTGCAAATATCATATTTGCTTTAATATACCTGCCCAAGATATTCTTTTTGTTTTACTATTTTGTGATATTACTATTCTCAAGGGTTATTGAAACCGTCAAAAACAAAAGATACTCCAAAGAGCAAACTACTATTAGATATCCCAAAATCAGCAGGAAGAAATTTTTAAGTCAGGTAGGAATAATTTTTGCCACTGCGCCATTTGTCTCCTTACTGTTTGGAATGCACAAGGGGCGTTTTAACTTTTTTACTCGCCATCAACGGTTAAATTTTCCTAATCTTCCAACTGCTTTCGACGGTTTCAAAATTGTCCATATATCCGATGTACACTTGGGTTCCTTCGCCAGTAACTATTATAAACTGGAAGGGATTGTAGATATTATTAATAATGAGCAAGCCGACGCCATTTTCTTTACTGGTGATTTGGTGAATAACTTTTACGAGGAAACACTGGGTTGGGAAAAGGTATTTAGTCGACTGAAGGCTAAGTATGGTAAATTTTCCATATTAGGTAACCACGACTATGGAGATTATACCGACTGGGCCGATGCCAAAGAAAAGGAAAAGAATTTTAAAGGAATTGTCGATGCACACAGGAAATTCGGATTCAGGTTGCTAAGGGATCAATCGGTTGCGTTGGATATTGATGGAGAGGAGATTGCTGTTACAGGTGTGGAGAATTGGGGGAATGATCCATTTCCAAGGTATGGCGATTTACAGAAAGCCATGAAAGGAACCGAAAACTACCCCTTTAAAGTATTGTTGTCGCACGATCCCGACCATTGGGATGCTGAGGTAACCGATAAAACCGATTATGATTTAACGTTGGCCGGCCATACCCATGGTATGCAGTTCGGCATTGACTGGAGAGGGTTTAGGTGGAGTCCGGCCAAATATAAATTTAAACGTTGGGATGGTCTTTATCAGCATAAAAACCAATATATGTACGTTAATCGCGGGCTGGGCTTTTTAGGAATGCCGGCACGTATTGGTATGCACCCGGAGATCACTGTACTTGAATTGGCCAAAGGTCCAATCGGTACGGAGCCGATGTAAAATGGTCAATAGTTATTGGTCAGAAGTATATGTATGGATTTAACCAATGACCAATGCCTAATGAACCAATGCGTATTTATGCGCAGCAATTTTGAACATACCACGAAACAGGATGTTCTTCACCTCGAATTAATTCTTCGATAATTTTATCGTCGTCCCATCGGTTGGAGTAACCGCAGGTTTGATCCAAAGCTTTGGATAAAATAAGCCAATCTTTAATGATTTTGTCGGTCAGTCTACCTTCAAATTTTTTGAGAATATGAAGACACTTTTCTTCAATAAAATGTATACTTTGCTCTTCGTTGTTAATACATTCCAAAGTGGTATAGATATGCTCTCCCACTTGAATAAACTGGGAGTCGTCTAATGAAATTTTTACGGATAAATCAACGTTTGCCATGAGTGGTCCTCCAATTACTGATTAAACAAATACCCGAATAATATACCATTTTAGATTCAGTTTTAAAAGCGGATAAATGTATTGGCATCCAATTTAAATCGCATATAAATAGAATATAGGTACGTTTGGGTATCTATTGCAGCTGGTACATTCTGCCCGAATAAGGTTCTATTTTAAAGCCGGCACCGTTGGCTATCGCCACTTCCTGCGGGAAACTAATTTTGTTTTTAGGGCTAAGGATGTCAAGCCCTCTAAAGAATTTTTGGCTTTCGGTGCCCATGGTGAAGAATGCATGAGCGGGTATTTTTATTCTACCCTGAAATTTCTCGCCGGAGAAATTAACGATGACCAGTAATATTTTCTTGTTATGATAGCGTAAGAAAGCAAATAATTTCGTACTATCAAAAGCGACATTGTCTTCATTCGACCACATTAGGTCGTAAAATTTGCCATGGTTAATGGCTTCGTTGTTTCTTATGACGTTTAAAAAGTTTTTATGCCACCTTCTTAATTCAGTTGCTTCCTCAGAAAGCTGTCCGCCATCGTAGTTGCCATCGTTCACCCAATCCTGAAATAATTGAACGCCCCAATAATCAAATATGGTTGTTCTTCCGTCTGCTCCGCTATACCCTTCGTTATCCATGCCTTCCTCGCCCAATTCCTGTCCGAAATAAAGCATCAATGGGTTAGAATAGATGGCCCCGGAAACAACCATGGCAGGGATTGCTTTATGTGCATTGCCTGCGAAAAAAGGGGAGGCGATCCGTTGTTCGTCATGGTTCTCCAAAAAGAAGAGCATATGCTGATGAATTCCGTTTAACACGTCCCACGCCTTGGTTATTGCCGAAGGTTTTTCGTGTCCTTGAATGATGTTTTTGAGTGTGTCGTACATACCCACCTTGTCGTAGAGGTAATCAAAACCACCATAAGTGATATACTGTCTGTACAAATCCGGATTGTATACTTCCGCGATAAAATCCACCTGTGGGTATTGTTCCTTTACTTTTGGGATAACCCAGTGCCAGAACTCCACAGGTACCATCTCAGCCATATCGCACCTAAAACCATCTATTTTTTTTGCCGACCAGTATAATAATATATCCAGCATCTTTTGCCAGGTATCCGGTATCGGGTCAAAGTGCTTCTCCCGGTTTTTGAATATATCAATTCCGTAATTCAGCTTAACTGTTTCGTACCAGTCGTTTATCCCCGGCTTGGCTGATAAGCAATCGTTACCTGTTACTTTAGCGGGATTCTCGATAAGATGTTCCGCTCCTCTGGCTGTAACGGGGCCGTCAAACTCTTCGCCGGGCAAATAGTAAAAGTTGTTATTGATGTCGAAATTAACATTTGTGTTATCGTCTTCTCCAAAATCTCTGACTCCATCAGGTTTAACATCGGAAACATAATTCCTGGCCAGGTGATTGGGCACAAAGTCAATAATTACCTTTAAATCTTCCTGGTGGCTTCTGTCAACAAGCTTCTCAAACTCCTTTATTCGGTTATCTACATCAACCGCCAGGTCCGGGTTAACATCATAGTAATCTTTTATGGCATAGGGCGAACCTGCTTTTCCTTTAATTACTTCAGGGTAATCTTTGGCTATATTGTATTGACTATAGTCAGTGACTATAGCATGTTCAATAATGCCCGTGTACCAAATATGAGTTGTTCCAAGTTCTTTAATTTCACGCAGCGCCTTTTGCGTAAAATCATTCATCTTACCACACCCATTTTCTTCGATATTACCATGTTTTTTGTTGGTACGTATTTTGTTTCCGAAAAGCCGTGTAAGTACTTGGTATATAATTATTTTGTTCATGTGGTTGATCAATTAATTCTGGTTATTGAATTTTGCAGGGATTAGCAATAAAGCGATAAAAATACATTTTTTAATGAATGGTTGTGCCTTATTTTTGATTGAACCCACGAAAAATAATTGTTGGTTTATTGAAATGTTTGTTAAACCAAAGGTATGAATGTGCGTCTTATGAGAAATAATGACTATCGAATCATTTTTTTTTGTTATTTGTGTACTTATTTGAATTAGTGTCAACGTAATTCGAGAAGCATAAAACTAACTAAATGCGCATTTATAAAAAGTTATTTATTCTTATAGCTATACTCCCAAAGGTTTTAATATCGCAATATTACACATCGGGGGCTGACCCGGCAAGTATTAAATGGAACAGGATTGAAACAAAAAACTTTAGGGTTGTTTTTCCCAGGGAGTTTACCGAAAAAGGACAGTATGTAGCCAAGATATTGGAGGAGGTGTATAAATATGGAGGTAACTCATTACAGCATAAGCCACGCAGGATAAATGTGTTGGTGCACAGCGAGACGGCTTATTCAAATGGATTTGTGTCGTGGGCGCCCAAACGAATAGAGCTGTACAACAACCCCAACCAGCATATGTACGCACAGGATTGGCTGCAGCAATTGGCCTTGCACGAGTTTAGGCACGTGGTACAATTGGACAAGCTGAATGATGGTTTTACAAAGATGCTATCCTATATTTTAGGTGAGCAGGCGGTGGGCGCTTCGTTGGGTTTGTTTGTTCCTATGTGGTTTTTGGAGGGTGATGCTGTGGTCGCGGAAACAGCATTGACCAAGTCAGGTCGTGGCCGTTCGCCCTGGTTTGAACAGGGCATAAGGGCGCAAATTATGGATAAACGACTCTATTCATACGAAAAAGCGATGTTTGGCTCTTACAGGGATTATGTGCCCAACCATTACGAAATGGGTTACCAGCTGGTAGCAGGAGCACGGGCAAGGTACGGAAGTGATGTGTGGGAAAAAGCGCTCTACCACACAGGTCGAAATCCCCTGGCCATCACTCCTTTTAATCAGGGGCAGAAAAAAGTTACAAGTTTAAACAAAGTAGATCTGTACCAAAGTACTTTTGGGGAATTAAAGCAACAATGGGAGAGGCAGGATAGTGTAACGCAAAAAAGTGGTTTTGAGGACATCACAAAATTATCCATGGATTATGTGAATTATCAGTATCCGGTTGCATTGGGCCAGGATAGCTATGCGGCAGAACTCTCCGGGCCGGGAGAAGTTAGCCGCTTTGTGAGCGTTGATAAGGGGGGTGAAGTGAGGGATTTGTTCGTTCCGGGAAGCAGAAACAACGAACCCTTTTCATATGCCAATCAAACATTGTGTTGGGCAGAACTGGAGCCGGATCCCAGATGGGAAAACAGGATGTTTTCAGTCATTAAATGTTATCATCTGCCGACCCAAAAAATTACCAAAATTACCCGCAAGTCCCGTTACCTTTCACCTGCTTTAAGTAGTGATGGTAGAAATATTGTTGCGGTACGTGTGGATAATAGAAACAATTATCGATTGGTTATTCTGGATAAAAAGACGGGAACTGTATTGCGAGAATTACAACATGGTAATAACAATTATTTGTTTACCCCATCGTGGAGTATGGATGGAACCAAGATTGTTTGCATCGCCTTATCATCGGAAGGAAAGGAAATAGCGATGCTCGATTTGGAAAATGAAGAATGGGAAAGAATTACAGAACCGTCATTTCAGGATATCTCGTTACCTAAATGGGGAATGGATAATGAAATATTATTTACTGCGGGCTATAGTGGAACCGAGGAAATTTATTCGGTTAAAAATGGGGAGATAAGCCAGGTTACTCAATCCAAATACGGATCAACAGGGGCTATTATGGATGGTAATGTCTTGGTGTATTGCAATTACACGGCCAATGGGTATCAATTGGTCATGGCTAAAAAGCAAGAAGTCCTGAATATTCCGTTGAACAATGTGAATGATTATTCTGTAAAACTGCACGAGGTATTATCTGCTCAGGAAATGCGTAAACCGGAATTTTCTTCGGTAGATACCGTTTCCGATTATGAAGTGAAGAAATATTCCAAATGGAACCTTTTAAACTTCCATAGTTGGGCACCAGGTTTTATAAACGTTAACGATGAGCAGGTTGGTGCTGGTGTTACGGCTTTATCACAGAATTTACTGGGCACGGCAAGTACTTCTTTGGGATTGAATGCCGATGCGCAGAAAAGTCTCGAAAAATATTATTTTAACTTTAAATACCAGGGATGGTATCCCGTAATTGATTTGGAAGTGAAACATGGTGATGACCGGATAAAATATACTGATAATGATGACACAATAGCTTATCGTATCAATCAAAAAAGAATACAGACAGAAGTAAAATTAGATATATCATTGCCGTTTAACCTTACCAGAGGAAAATATAGCACCTACCTGCAGCCCTCAATAGGATATGGCGTATTGAAACGTACGGGGTATGATATTGATGTTGTAAGGACGGCAGAGAATAGATTTGGCAGAGAGGTTACCGAGACGGACATTATTAATGTTCCTGACATAGCCTACCGTACCTTGGAATATTCACTGTATTTTCATCGTCTATTGCGTCGTTCGGAACGGGATGTGACAACCAGATGGGGGCAGATAGCGCAAGTCCTTTACCAAAGTACGCCCTGGGGCAATATGGATGCAGGTGGAATACTGGGATTATATTCAAGAGTTTACCTGCCAGGATTTATGAAGCATCATTCCATACGGGTTGATAATAGTTATCAGCATAAAACAATGGGGGATGAATATGAAGATGGTGGATTAGTGCTTCACCAAACTTTGGGTAATTATTTTTCTGCTCCAAGAGGATATAATTCTAAGCCAAACGACCGGATGTATTCGTTTAAGGGAGATTATATTTTTCCGGTTTGCAATCCCGATTTAAACCTGTCGGGCGTGATTTACCTGAAAAGGGTGACAGCCAATCTGTTTTACGACTATTCCAGAACATTCCGGGAAACTGAATTTACTTCGGGCGAGATCGTAGATGTAAATAAAAACTTCAGTTCCACCGGTTTCGAACTAAGGGGCGAAGTTCATGCATGTAGGTTTATGTTTCCGTTTACGGTAGGATATCGATATGCGAGACTTCTGGAAACGAATCAGAATAAGCATGAATTTTTATTGGGGATCAATATTTCGGGTTTTTCTATTGGCCACTAACCAGTAATGCTTTAGCAACAGTGTAGATATTAACCGACAGATATAATTTTAACATTACATAAAAAGATCATGACAAAGTTAAATGGCAAAGCAACGACAACCAAAAAGTTATTTAGCAGGGAAACCTTTGTAAGTATCGACATTCAAGCCGATCCTAAGACAATTTGGGGCTTGCTAACCCATGCAAAGGATTATCCTAATTGGAATTCAACTATTATTTCCATTGATGGAAAAATTGCACTTGGAGAAAAGATACAACTCAAATCGTATCTTGACCCAAAAAGAGTTTTCAAACTTTCCGTTAGCGTATTTGAACCAGAAAAACGATTGGTTTGGGGTGACGCTATGGGTAAACGAGAATACAAATTGACACCAAACTTAAACGGACAAACAAACTTTGTTATGTCAGAAAAAATTGGTGGACCATTATTTCCATTGTTTTCTAAAATGATACCTCCCTTTGATGAATCATTTGAAAAGTTTTCTAACGACTTAAAAAAAGAAGCTGAAAAAAAACAATCCAGTAAATAATAAAATATGTCGTACAAAACCGGGGCAAAGGAGAAACCGATGGTTTTAAGGACGCCACCATTGTCAAAGCCTCACGGGCCAGCGCTTAATCCCAGTCTTTAACAAAGAGCTTGCAAAGCCGACCTGTTTTGTCAACAGGGTATTAGGGTTTCCCCACGCAAAAGAAAACAAAACAAATTAGACATTTGTTGTTTTATCTATTTAAGGAATTTTGGGGGCTTATTTGTTATCTTTTAAATACAGCCCTATTCGCAGCGTTAACGTCAATTTGTAAGAGACCAATTAGCAATAAATCTTATCTATATAATTTAAAAAAAATCAAGATGAAACTTATGTCTCAAGCCACTTTACAAATTCAGAAACCGATAGAAGAAGTTTTTGAAGGGATTGTAGATCCCATGCTAATGACCCAATATTTTATTTCAGAAAGTAGCGGACGACTGGAATCAGGAAAAGAAGTGATTTGGAAATTTCCAGAATTTGCCGACAAGTATCCAGTGAAAGAAATTAAGATTGAAACCAATCGTTCAGTTTCATTTGTTTGGGATCCAGAAACCGTTGTAAACATGGTATTAGAATCTCTTCCTGACAAAAGTACTGTAGTAAAAGTTACCGAAAGCGGAAAGGAATTTAATGAACATAACCTGAAATGGGTTATTGGTAATACTGCGGGATGGGCAAATTTTCTTGCCTGCATGAAAGCCTATCTGGAATATGGAATACAACTTCGGAAGGGAGCATATGATTTTATGAGAAAAAATGAAAATGGCTGACAGTAAAAATTAATATATCATGAAAGTGACATCTGAACATAACCAGCGAATAGCAAAAATGACATTTGCTTCTGTTTATCCTCATTACTTGACAAAGGTCGAAAAGAAAGGAAGAACAAAAGAAGAACTGCATCAAGTGATTGAGTGGCTAACCGGTTTTGATGAATTCAAAGTACAAGAACTTATTGCTGAGAAAGCAACATTTGAAGCATTCTTTAATAACGCGGAACTGAACCCTAATGCCCATCTCATTAAGGGCGTAATATGTGGTTATCGAATTGAAGAAATAGATAATCCATTGACCCAACAAGTAAGATATTTAGACAAATTGGTAGATGAATTGGCAAAAGGACGAAAAATGGAGAAGATTTTACGTAATGATGAACCTGTCCCATGACTTCTAAAAAAGAAAACGGTTGCTAATGGTGAACGTAATGCGGGCAGAGTGCTAAATATGAACAAAATAATATGAAATAAACGATGTAACGACTTGATAAGTTTGTGCTTTGGATTTCGCACTATGTTACCAGTGGCTGTAACAAAAAAACTCATTGACTCTTTGTCGCTTCCGCTTTTTTTAGGGCGGAACAGGCTCTGTTCATCCTGAATTATTATATTTGTAGGCTGTTAAAAAAATGATAAGCAATGATTGATTTTTCGCAAGCTACTATTGATAAGATGGTAGTACACCAAGTGGGCTGCAGGGCCGAGGCCGAACCTATGCGCTTTTCAAAAGACATGATGCACCTGCAGGACGATGAAATTGTTTCGGATGTATTACTGAACTATTTTTTCAAGCCATTTAAGGATGATGCTTATTATAATTTCTTCCATCCCGAAGACATAAATAACAATCCGGTTTATTCCACAACGCAAATGTTGTTTGATGATGTTTCGAAATTTTACGATTCATCCATACAAATAGCCGAGTACTTGTATGAGAACTCCAATCATCCTAAAATAAGGGGTGGGGAGTTTTATATGGCCATGTTTAGCAATGTGGTGGTGGACGGAGAGTTGGTAAATGCCATTGGAATTTTTAAATCGGAAAATAAAGAAACGTTTCTGAAGGTTTACTTGAAGGATCAAAACTTTGAGCTGGGTACACAAGAGGGAATTAATATTAAAAAGCTAGATAAAGGCTGTTTGATTTTTAATACGGAACAAGATCAGGGCTATAAAATTTGCTCTATCGATAATATTAACAAAGGTAATGAGGCCCGTTTTTGGGTGGACGACTTTTTAGGCCTTCAACCGCGCGAGGATAATTATTACTTCACACGCAATTACATGGAGATGTGCCGTGGTTTTGTGGATAACGTGTACAACAAGGAGAACGAGGTGGCGCGTGCCGACCAGATTGATATGCTGAACAAATCCATGGATTTTTTTAACAGTAAGGATAACTTTAACGAGGCTAACTTTGAGCATGAAGTGATTGGGCAACCCGAGGTGATAGAGGCGTTTAAGGATTATAAAGAAAGTTATCAGCAAGAATCGAGCGTGCCCTTAAAGGAAGAGTTTGATATCTCCAAAAGTGCGGTAAAAGGTCAGAAAAGCACATTCAAATCTATTTTAAAGTTGGATAAAAACTTTCACGTGTATATTCATGGGCGTAGGGATTATGTAGAAAGAGGGTACGATCAACAAAAAGGATTGAATTATTACACGCTTTATTACGAAATAGAAAGCTAGGAGTGGAGAAAAACGATCAATCGGAGCTACTACAATATTGCATTGCGCATGATATACCTTTTGCAATGTATAATTTGCCTCATTCAGGTAAAGATATTTTGATTATATCCAAATCGGTTCTGGAAAGGGATGTTGAGGATATTTTTTCAATCGGAGATATTTTTACCATTGCCCCATTCTCTTTAGATCAATCTAAGGTCTTGTGTTTGGATGTTGATTATCAAATAGATTCCTCGGAAGTAAGTGAAAAGGTTTGGGCGGAAATAAAAAAGATAAGCGCCTTCCCGGAAGAAGATCATTCAGGATCATTTTACGCTGATTATTCGGATTATACAGATCAGTTCGCTCAATTATATGCCAATATCAAATCCGGTGTAGTTTCAAAAGCCATCTTATCCAGAATAAAACACCATGATGGACTGGAAAGAAATTTGGCCTCGGATTTTTATTTCACACTAAGTCAGGCTTATCCCGGGGCATATGCTTTTATGTTCTATACGCCGCAAACAGGTTTATGGACGGGAGCAAGCCCGGAGTTGCTTTTTAAAGCTGAGCAAGGACTGGGAACCACGGTTTCGCTGGCGGGAACCCTAAAGAATAATGGACAAGTTAAGGCTAACTGGGGCGAAAAAGAAATGGACGAACAACAGATAGTTACTGATTTTGTGACAGGTGTTTTGGCCAAATACGGAATTGAGGATGCCAAAGTGGATGGACCCGAAACCATTGTCGCGGGAAAAATGGCGCATTTAAAAACGCAATATAGTTTTAAGATAGATCATATTGCCACAAGGTTGGGGAGTTTTATTAACGATTTGCACCCAACTCCTGCCGTATGTGGTCTGCCAAAGTTGGCGTCCATGAAAGTGATTCATCAGGTTGAACGTCATGAACGTTCTGTTTATGCCGGCTTTTTGGGAAGAATTCAACCAAACGACATTAAACTGTTTGTGAATATCAGGAGTATGAAGTTTGTGAAAGGTGGTGTAGATTTATATTTGGGAGGCGGAATAACAGCGGGTTCGGAAGTAGAGAAAGAGTGGCAGGAAACGGAATTGAAGGCGGAAACGATGATGAGTGTGATGGATGATGTGATTGATGGAAAAAATCATTGTAGGGTTTTAAAATAAGGGTAAACAAAAGAAATGACAAAAACGATATCAGATAAACCAATAGTACAAATATTAGTGCAGCAGTGTGTAAAGCTCGGCTTGAAAGAAGTGGTGATTTCTCCGGGTTCGCGCAATGCCCCGCTGATTCTGTCTTTTAACTCCATTAAAGAGATAGAGTGTTACACCATTGTTGACGAACGAAGCGCCGGTTTTTTTGCATTGGGCATGGCGCAGCAGCTCAGACGTCCTGTGGCTGTTGTTTGTACCAGTGGTTCGGCTGTTTTAAATTATGCGCCGGCAGTGGCGGAGGCATTTTACCAGGAAATACCTTTGATGGTTTTAACCGCTGACAGACCACCTGAGTGGGTGGGCCAGGCCGACGGACAAACGATTAATCAATCTTCCGTTTTTTCAAATTACATTCGGTACGGAATAGATTTGCCGATAAAAGTTAATCATCCCGATGACCAATGGTATACCGAGCGCTGTATCACCGAAGCGTTTCACAAAACCATTCAACCGGTTATGGGGCCGGTTCATATCAATATCCCGTTAAGGGAGCCTTTGTACGGACGGACTTCTGCTATGAGTCTAAAGAAAGATCCTTATTTGAACCTGGTGCCGGATGCTGTGTTATCAGAAGTCCAGCTAAATGCGTTAGGGGAGAAGTGGAATAAAGCTGAATCCGTAATGATTTTAACGGGAGTTCTTGCTCCGGATGACGAACTAAACCATGTGATAAATACAGTTGCGGATAATGCAAATACGGTTGTGCTTACGGAAACCACTTCCAATTTAAAAGGTGAAAAGTTGGTGGAATGTATCGACCGCCAGGTGTTTAGTATTAACGGGTATGAAACGGCACTGTTCAAACCATCGATGCTCATTACCTTTGGAGGGCAGATTGTTAGCAAGCAAATTAAAAAAGTACTTAGGGAAAATCCTCCCAAAGCGCATTGGCATATTGCGTTAAACGATAATGTGATTGATACCTTTCAGCATCTAAGTCTTTCGGTTAAGATGAATCCGTTAGATTTTTTCAAGCAAATTGCGGGAAGGGTTGAAAATAAAAAAAGCCGCTATCAACATATGTGGCACCAGAGAAGGGAAAAGAACAGAAAGGCACACCTGGCTTATGTTGAAGAAGCTAAATGGAGTGACTTTAAAGCGCTGTCGTATATTTATAGTCATTTACCGCAGGATACAGCCTTACATTTGGCCAACAGTACTCCGGTCAGATACGCGCAATTGTTTCAGGATGAGATTAAGGTGAATACATATTCCAATAGAGGCACCAGTGGGATTGATGGCAGCGTAAGCACAGCTGTTGGAGCTGCCAACGTTCAGGATAAACCAACAATGTTGGTCACTGGTGACTTGTCATTCTTTTACGATTCCAACGGTTTGTGGAACAAATATCTAAAACCGAATTTTAAAATTGTGGTTATGAACAATGGGGGAGGTGGAATATTCAGGTTTATTCCCGGGCCAGCCGAGGCTGAGGAGCTGGAGGAATTTTTTGAGGCCAAACACCATCAATCTGCCGAGTATATTGCCAAAGCATTTGGTTTAAGATATCTTTCGTGTGCTAACCAGGAGGAATTACAATCTTCTTATCAGGAATTTGTGGAAAGCAATGAACAAGCTACTTTGTTGGAGGTTTTTACGCCAGGCGAATTAAATGGTAAAATTTTAAGAAAGTATTTTAAGAATCTACAGTCAAACACGTAGATTAGGGTATATATTTATTATCTAAAAAATATGAGCAAATATAACTGGGAAACCATCAAAGCGTATTCCGACATTAAATTCGAGTTTTTTGAAGGCATAGCCAAAGTAACCATCAATCGACCAGAGGTGTATAACGCTTTCCGTCCGGAAACAATTATGGATATGCTGGATGCGTTCGAGATCTGTCGTGAGCGTCAGGATATTAATGTGGTCGTTTTAACCGGAACGGGTGATAAAGCATTTTGTTCTGGTGGCGACCAAAAAGTAAAAGGTGTTGGCGGATATATCGATGAGGAAGGTGTGCCTCGCCTGAACGTGTTAGACCTGCACAAGAAAATCCGTTCTCTGCCCAAGCCTGTCATTGCCATGGTTAACGGTTACGCCATTGGGGGAGGTCACGTACTGCACGTGATTTGCGACCTGACCATAGCTTCGGACAATGCCCGCTTTGGACAAACAGGGCCTAAAGTGGGAAGCTTCGATGCCGGTTTTGGTTCTTCTTACCTGGCGCGTCACGTGGGCCAAAAGAAAGCCCGCGAAATCTGGTTCCTATGTGAGCAATACACAGCCTTAGAAGCGGAAAAAATGGGTATGGTCAACAAAGTGGTTCCTCTGGAGGAGTTGGAAGATACAACCGTTCAATGGTGCCGTACCATCATGAAGCGCAGTCCGCTGGCCTTAAGAATGATCAAACGGGGATTAAACGCCGAATTAGACGGTCAGCACGGTCTGATGGAAATGGCCGGTGATGCCACCTTAATGTATTACCTGATGGAAGAAGCGCAGGAAGGTAAAAATGCATTCCTGGAGAAAAGAGATCCGGATTTTAAGCAGTTTCCTAAGTTTCCGTGATTCAGTAGGCAGTCTTCAGTAGGCAGTAAAACAGTAATCGGTGTTCCGTTATCGGTATATGGTCAGTCGGTCCCGTAGAAATTAATTCTATAGGATACGGGATTTCACTTCGCTCAATAATCGGTGTTTGGTATAAGGTGCTAAATTATTGAAAATGTGCGTTCAGTGCGTGGTTGACCCTGTTCACCGCCCTGGTAGGTAGTTCAGCGGGTAGATTGAACACTTCAGCGCTTTATGCAGCCTGTTCAGCGGTGGGGTAAAACACTTCAGCGCCTCAGGAATGCTGTTCAGCGGTCATCTGGGGCAGTTCAGCGGGGAGGTGGAGCTGTTCATCGATATTATTCTGTAAAATATAAACTCCTTTGTACAGTTCTTCCCCTGGCTTAGTAGCCGGGGGAAGTACCGTATCAAAGATACGGGGATGGGGGTGTTTTGAAAAGGGATTTTTTATTTACTCCGTTATAGGATTTTCATCATTGGAACCATTGCCCCTGTGTTTTCTGTTATAGCGGCTACTGTATTTTTTTAGTTTTTCAGGGTTGTTCCAGAATACAAACTTGCCACATTCCCTAACTTCATCGTTTACTTCTTTTAACAGGGTGTACATTTGGTCGCGGATAATTTTGTTTTCGTTGCTTTCTTCTCTTTCGCCATTGGCTATATAACGTAAGGCAGCCAACTCGCCAGATAAGGTGCTGGACAATTCTATTTTTTCATTCGTGCAGCCAACTCCCAGTATGGGTTCCGGGTAGGTTCTGGCCAACACGGACAAATCGTTTAAATCCTGAATCATATCAGCGGTGTCTTCTCCTTCGGCAATAGCCGCTACTCTGCGTAAAATATCATTGTTATGCCTGTAGGCATATTTGCAGGCTCGCAACATTTCGTTGCGTAAATTAAAACCTTGTTCTGATTTTTCGGCCCATTCTTTGGCATTTTCCTTTTTTAGGTCTCTGTCCCGGTTCCAAATGCTTTGCGCTTCGCGTAAAGCATCAGTAAGGATTTCTAGATTAGAAATCATGGTTTCTTGTAAACCAGCCTTAAGTAAAGCTTGCTTGTCCTGGGTAGCGGTGTAAAAAAGTTCCTCGCACTCGTCGGTGTATTCGTCTACGGGAATGTAGGGGTAGCGTGTTTTTTCGGCCGGGATGGCCGTTGCCTCGGCAAATTTAGCCTCGTAAGCTTCTTTGTTTGTCATTTTTGTATAAATTTGACGGTTAGTACTTGCAGATGCCCTGGGCCGTACCTTTCGGTGTTGTCCGTCAAAACTCTGCCGGCGGGTTTCCGGTCTTAGGGGTCATCTGTTTGATATCTAATTTTCACTTGTGAATATAATGTTTTAAAAGTTTATAAATAATAAGTTACCAAAGTTAAATGGTAAAATGATTATCCTATTGGTTTATTAATAATATTCGCAAGTATTGTTTATTTATACCGCTTATTGAAGTCAAAGGTGCATATGAAGCCTGAGAATATTTAAAAGCGAATTAGTCCACACTTATTCTTGTTTTACATCACAGCTCCTCCTCCCATCTGCATTATTTCATTTTGGAAAAAAGAGAACCCTGCAATCATTACGATTATTCCAATAGCATATAATGCAAACATCACAATAATCAATATCCCAATAAATTTAAAGTAAGATTTTAGGTTTAACATGGCTATTTCCAGATTCTTGCTTGTAAGCGTTACCACTGCCTCATAAGCCTTTGAAGAAAACTTATACAAGTAAAATACCGGGAAAAAATAAATCAAAGCCAGTATTAAATACAAGAAACTAAATATGGCAGGAGGAAATGGCATGGGAACTGGAAACATGCCATCGCCAATAAAAGAGAATACAATTCCAAAAATGAGTCCTCCAAAGGCAATAAGCCCAACAAAAATGAAACCGATAATGGCTATGAATTTGGCCCAGCCGGCTCCTGTTTTTAAAAATTTAAGTGCATTTTCCGAAAATGCCAATGCAGGTACAACTTGTGTTTCTTGGTTAGTTTGATTGTCCATGGTAATGGTTTTAAGTTAGTTTGTTAGTGTTTGTATACAAACATAATGAAAATGTTTTGTAATACAAATGGATGGATTTTGGTTGTGGAATGGTTATAGCCAATTAGGCTATTATCTCCAATCTAACAATCTATTTATTACATTCCCCAAACATGGATGTCCTTCCCTTGGAAATGATGCAGATTATAAGTGATCTTTTCGTCCCAGCTTGTATCGGTATCTCTGTTAAAAATAACCAAATGTCCATCAGCGGTTCCACATTTATCAATGTATGCAGAAGTTTGTGTAAGTCCCTTCGCTAGTGTTTGTTCGTAACTGTCGTGAATAATCTTTAGCTCAATAACTTCTTCCTGCCATTGGTTATCGCCGTACGGGAATTGGACATGTAGGTCGGTACGCATCATACCTAACCCGTATTCTCTGTTGATAAAGCCTCCACCATTTACAATTCGTTGAAGATAGGCTTGCATCAATAATTGGGGGCCTGCTGCTTTGTAGTCAAAACGTTCTATCCAGCTTTCCGAGTTTTTCCTGAAGAAATTTTGAAATCCCTGCATCAGTTTTTCCATATTTAAACGGCCGTCAGGATTAAGATACCACAAACGATCTTCGGTAATTGAGCCTTGTGTCGACCATGTCAGCTCCCGTGGAATGACCTCTTTGTAGATGGCATTACTTATTCTGTAATTGCTACCAACTTCTTTGGTGATCAGACCAAGATCCATCACGTATTCTATGTCGTCATTGCTTCCTCCAACGGCTTGGTCAGAAGAGGCCAACAAATATGAAATTACATTGTGTACCCTCTCTTCCTTAAGTTTGTCACTCAGTTGGTCCAGATGGGTCTCCCTCCGCATAATCAGGTTTTCTTTGGCCGATTTTATCATTTGAGGTGTAATATGGACAGAACGGTCTCTGTTTTTTTTCATCTCAAAGGTTATCTCAAAGCCCAGTGCATTAACCAGCCAGGGTTGACCCTCGGTATATTCCCATACCAACGGGAAACAATCCTCTTCAAATATTTGTCCTGTTTCTTTTGTGTGTTCCAGGTAAAGGTTTTTAATATCTTCTATTGTGAAGTTACCTAACTTTAAAGATCTGGCTTTGATGTTGAATGCACTACCACCTGTAATAATATCTTGCCCGGAGGTGTGGATTCTGTAATCTTTCACATCGCGAACACCGCATAATATAATACTTTGGGGAAATGATTCGGGACGTGATGTATAACCTGCGCGTATCTGACGTAATACTGAAATAAGGGAATCACCTACAAGTGCATCTATTTCGTCGATCATGAGAACCAGGGGTTTACTTAGCATTCGGCACAAATTAGCTACAAAGTCCCTGACATAACTGAAACCATATAAACTTTCTGGTTCATATATGTCGTTGTTTTTAAGAGGAATATCTGATTGCTTTAATTGCTCTTCAATTTCTTTGATAATAACCCGTTGAACAGCATCAATGTTGTTGCGGTAGGCCTGTCCTGCTTCTACATTAATATAAAGTGCGAAATAATCGTCTTGCGAGTTTAAGTATTCACGCAATGCCAAAAGGCAACTGGTTTTACCGGTTTGGCGAGGAGCATGCATTATAAAATATTTCTTCTGAGCAATTAAGAATTCAATCTCTTCAAGATCGAACCTAGAAAGCGGATCAAGTTTATAGTGTTCATCCTGATTAACAGGTCCGGCTGTGTTAAAAAACTTTTGCATGACTCGTTTTACTTTTGGTTATAACAAATGTACGAAAAAAGGAGATGATTGGTATGGTGTGTTATGCTTATTGTTAACATATAGCACAAACTGTTCGGATCGTTGGTTGTGAACTTTCATCCAGTTTAATATCTTTAGGGCCTTAATAAAACCTTTGCGGTATTCTACATGTCAAAATTTAAATCTTATATCATAGCCTTTAGGTTGCGAACACTTCCCTTGGCTTTGTCTTCTATTTTAATGGGTAATTTTATTGCAGCCTATCATCAAGCATATAATTGGCAGGTTGGTATATTGGCCATTGTAACTACAATTTTGTTGCAGGTATTAAGCAATGTGGCCAATGACTATGGCGATGCTGTTTCAGGGGCTGACAATGAAGAGCGTGTTGGGCCGGAACGCATGGTGTCCACAGGCAAAATATCAACGTCTGAAATGAAAATCACCGTTATTCTGTTTTCCATACTGTCCTTAATTTCAGGATTGGTATTAATCAGCTATGGAAATTTTGAGGCGATGAGTATAAAGGCATGGGGTTTATTGGTGTTAGGGGTAGGAGCTATTGCTGCCGCTATTAAATATACGGTGGGTAAAAATCCGTATGGTTATAAAGGTATGGGCGATTTTTTTGTATTCTTATTTTTTGGCTTAGCAGGGGTGTTGGGAACTTACTTTTTACATACAGGAAGTTTTAACGTATGGCTGTTGTTGCCTGCCTCGGCCATTGGCTTCTTAAGTACCGGGGTTTTAAATCTGAACAATCTGCGCGATGTAGAGAATGATACTAAAACAGGGAAAAATACGCTGGTCGTGAAGAACGGAAGTAGTTGGGGTAAAAAATACCATGCCTTTCTTCTTATTGGCGCTATGGTTTTAATGGCTGTTTACGGGGTGTTTCAATTCAATAGTTCTTGGCAATGGTTGTTTGTTCCGGTTTTTGTTATTCTTATAAAAAACCTTGTTTTTGTGCGTAAAAACCAAGAACCAAAACTTCTTGACCCTCAACTTAAAAAATTGGCCATAGCCACATTTCTTTTGGTTTTGTTGTCGGGATTTGGATTGTTTTTTTAATATCTTGATACCCCGCTAGAAATGATCAGGCTTTGAGCCTTCTTACATGATACATTTTTTATGCTAACAGCTTCTTTTAAAAAACATACCTTAAAATTTGTCACACCCGGGGGTACCTCACGCGGGGTGTTAAAGACAAAGGATAGCTGGTATATCCGCGTTTATGAAACGGCCAGACCAGAGGTTGTAGGTCTTGGTGAATGTTCCATCTTGCCGAAGCTGAGCATGGACGACAGGCCTGACCTCGAAAAGAAACTAGCAGAAGTTTGCAGCAACATCAACTCCTACGTTATTAATTTTCACGAATATTTAAAAGAATGGCCCGCGATACGATTTGCCGTGGAAATGGCCTTGCTTGACTTAAGGAATGGAGGCGTCAGGAAAATATTTCACTCCGAATTTTCAATAGGAGAAAAGGCGATCCCCATTAATGGATTAATCTGGATGGGCGAGACGGGATATATGAAAGAACAGTTAGCGCAAAAACTTGAAGAAGGTTTTAATTGCATAAAGATAAAGGTCGGGGCGCTGGATTTTCGAAAGGAAATAGAATTGATTCAGGAAATTAGAAAAACATACGATGCCGCTCAAATAGAAATAAGGGTAGATGCCAATGGCGCTTTTGCAACTGATGAAGCCATGGGAAAGTTAACCGAGCTGAGTGAACTGGGTATCCATTCCATAGAGCAGCCCATAAAAGCAGGACAATGGCAAACGATGGCAGAGCTTTGCGCAGGAACACCCTTGCCGATTGCCTTGGATGAGGAATTGATTGGAATATATAACGTTCTGCAAAAAGAGGAAATGATTTCGGTTATTAAACCTCAATATATTATTTTAAAGCCCTCCTTATTAGGCGGGTTTAAGGCATCGGAAGAATGGGTTAGCTTAGCGGAAAAGTATCATGTTAATTGGTGGGCCACCTCGGCGCTGGAGGGGAATGTCGGACTAAATGCCATTGCCCAATGGACGGCTGTTCAGCATAATTCCATGCCGCAGGGGTTGGGCACGGGTCGGGTGTTTTCTAATAATATCAATTCTCCGTTACAGGTGAAAGCCGGTCATCTTAGCTATAATAGGAATGAGTCATGGGGAGATTTACCATAGAAAAATATAACAGCATAAAGTTAGATGGGATTTGCCGTGAAGGAGAAGAATTGAAGGGGTTTTGTGCCACTCAACTCGAACATAATCCCATGCCTGAATGGCAAACACATATCTATCAATTTATTCTTCAATGGTTATCGCCTGGCGATTATGTGGTTGCACATACTTCGGGTTCAACGGGAATACCGAAAGAAATCCGATTGCAGAAAAAGTATATGCTTGCTTCGGCAAAGAAAACGGTGGGATATTTTAATTTGACTCCGGAGAAAACAGCCCTGTTGTGTTTGTCAGCCAACTATATTGCAGGTAAGATGATGTTGGTTCGGGCATTTGTCGGTGGTTTTAATTTGGTTCTGGCAGAGCCCACAGGTACTCCACTTTTGGGTATCCCCGGATCAATTGATTTTGCGGCAATGGTTCCATTGCAGGTGTATCATTCAATTCCTGATTGTACTAAAAAAATAAAATCGGTAATTATAGGAGGCGGGGCGGTTTCATCCGGATTAAAGAAGCAGTTGATGGGTTTACCTACCCGGTTTTATGAAACCTATGGCATGACCGAGACAGTATCGCATGTGGCTATCCGGGAGATAAAAGCAGGGTGCGGTTTTTTTAAAGCCATGCCTAACGTGTTCTTTGAACAGGACGAAAGGGGTTGTTTAAAAATTATAGCACCTGATATCAGCGAAAAAAAAATAATTACCAACGATATTGTCAAACTGAAAAACAAGCATGAATTCCTGTTTTTGGGAAGATACGACAGTATCATTAACACGGGAGGCGTTAAAATAATTCCGGAGGAGGTGGAAATGAAATTGGCTTCCGTAATAAAGGTACCCTTTGTTATCTCATCTTTACCCGATGATAAACTGGGTGAGAGGGTGGTAATGGTTTTGGAAACAAGCCGTGGGCAAGTTCATCTCGCCGATTTTTCTTCCGTACTTTCCAAATATGAAATTCCCAAGGAGATTAAAATTATTCCAAATTTCCCTTTAACCGAAACGGGTAAAATTAAGCGGGGGGAAGTAAAGAGATTAATCAGTGGCATGTAATTTGAGTGGTACTTGTTCTGATGAATGTCATTTTACCATTTGCCATTCCAAAACGAGGCCTATGAATAATCGTGTTGAAACCGCATGATGTATTTTCTCATGCCTATTGTGCGTTGAATGGATTTGGGCGAATAATTATTTGGTGAAGAATTGTAGTCCGAATGAAAGAAGGTGACCCAAATACAAACATGCCGAAAATCATAGTAAAAAAAAATGGGTTTTGCTTTCTTTGGCGGATGGGTCAGAAACCGGCCTGATTTATGGATGTCACCTGCATGAAAAATTAATTATATGAAGAATTTAAAGTTGACAAGTGCTGTTTTGATTGCTTTTATGACGTTGAGCAACTTAAGTGCACAGGACAAAAAAGAAGAGGGATACAAATTTGAAACTATCTATGATTTAGAAGCAACATCGGTTAAAAATCAATATCGTTCAGGTACTTGCTGGAGTTTTTCGGGACTTTCGTTTTTGGAATCCGAGGCTATAAAAAACGGGAAGGGCTCTTTTGATTTATCCGAAATGTTCGTGGTAAGAAACTGTTATTCAGATAAGGCCGTAAAATACGTTCGTTTGCATGGATCATTAAACTTTGGGGCAGGTGGATCCTTCGAAGATGTGCTTTACACTTTGCGTAACTATGGTATTGTTCCCGAAGAAACATATGCAGGATTAAATTACGGTGAGCCTAAGCATGTGCATGGGGAGTTGGATAAACTGTTAAAAGTATATGTTGATGGTGTTATCGAAAACAAGAACAAAAAACTATCTCCGGTGTGGCACAAAGGATTTAACGGCATATTGGATGCATACATGGGGGAGTACCCTGAAACATTTACCTACAAGGAAAAGGAATACACCCCAAAAACATTTGCCAAAGAAGTTACAGGGTTAGATGCGGATGATTATATCATATTAACATCGTTTACCCACCACCCTTATTATTCGAAGTTTGTATTTGAAGTACCTGATAACTGGGTGTGGGGGGAAGTTTACAATGTTACCTTAGATGATTTAAAGGAGATTATGCATGCCACCCTGGAACAAGGGCATACCTTTGGGTGGGCATCCGATGTCAGCGAAAAAGGGTTTTCTTTCAGAAATGGGGTAGCTGTGGTTCCTGAAAGCGACATTGAAGAAATGGATGGATCGGAACGTTCAAAGTGGGAAGCCATGAGCAATGCAGAGCGGGAGAAAATGATGTACAGTTTTGACGGCCCTGTAAAGGAAAAAGTGATTACACCAGAAATGCGCCAGGAACAATTCGATAATTATTTAAGTACCGATGATCATGGAATGCATATCACAGGAATGGTGAAGGATCAGAAAGGATCCATTTATTATAAGGTGAAAAATTCGTGGGATACCAATAACAAGTACGATGGTTATTTTTATGCTTCGGAACCTTTTGTGCTGTTAAAAACCATGAATATCATGATCAATAAAAACACTTTGCCTAAAACGCTTAAAAAGAAATTGGGCATCAGATAGTTCAACAGTGCCAATTGACAATAGTTAAGATATACGTTATCATCACCAGCGATTTACCCAATCAACCATAAATGGTAACGTCAAAAGCCACTTTCGTTTATCGGAGGTGGCTTTTATTTTTAAATGCCTGATGTTTCCTCCCGGATGATTTTATCCGAGATCGGTTCTTAGAAAATAAAAATAATTTCTAACGGCAGCAGGCTTTTTGCGTATCCGGGAAGTCCCGACTAAGAAATTCTTATAATTCAGTTTTGCAGAAATATTCAGATTTTATTAGTCGAATTACTTATCAGGTATTTTCTAATGACAATTTTGGGATTATATTTGTCCATATTGTATGAGAATAGCGCCACTTATCAGTTATATATCTAATTATCTACATCATGAACTACAAAGACTATAAAACCCGAATGAAAATCAGGGCGGAAGCCGGGGATATTTATGCAGCCTTAACCAATCCGTTTACCATTGAATTATGGTCGGGCTATAAGGCCGAGATGTCCACCGAGCCAAATTCCGAATTTTCACTTTGGGAAGGCGATATATCGGGTAAGAACCTGGAATTCGAAACCAATAAAAAGGTAGTTCAGGAGTGGTATTTCGGAGAGCAGCCCGAACCTTCCATCGTAACCATAAAAATATTTGAGCAGAAAAACCTGTGCCAGGTAGAATTAGTACATACCAATATCCCCGAAGAGGATTTTGAAGATATATGTGAAGGCTGGAACGAATATTACCTGGGAGCTATCAAAGAATTTTTTGAACAGGATTAACCCTGAATAATTTACCTTTTCCAAAATTTTTGACTTTGGAAAAGTTTGGTAAACGGTACTTGACATTAAAAATCGATTTTGTTAACTTTAGTTAGATATCAAACCTAACTGGAGCGTATGAATTCCATTAACTACAGTGCTGTCCCTTTTGTGCGTTTGCTGCTACCGCTACTTGTAGGCCGGGTTCTTTCATTATTTGTTCCAACGCCGTTAATATCTTATCTATTGATATTTGCGCTGAGCCTGTTGGTAATCACTTTTTTATTTCGTTCTTCTGGAATACGCTATTCCAAACGTTGGATTGTTGGTGTGATTATTCCTATGGCGTTATTGTCTTTCGGAATTATTAATAAACCTAACTATTCTTTTGATGCATCTTTATTGGCGCAACAGCGTGTTTACAGAGCCATCGTAAAACAAGTGATTAAAGATGCGGATGACAAGCAAAGCCTCATTCTCTCATGTGTTAATATTGATTCTACTTCTCAATATTATTTTAATGCTTTAATGTATGTTCGCAACGATAGCATAGATAAATTACTGCCCGGGGATAAAATAGCTTATGAAGCCACCCTTTCCGAAATAAAGCTTACCGGAAACCCTTTTGCCTTTGAATATGCCAACTACATGAAAAACAAGGGTGTGGAAGGCCAGTTTTTTACAGAGCGTCAAAATGTTCAAAGATTGGGACGTTCCTTCTCGGTAAATCGTTTCTTTTATCAAGCCCGTCAGAAAGCAGAAGGTAAATTACGGCTTCTTCCATTAAACGAGGAAGAATTTGCCATAGTTTCTGCCTTGGTACTCGGGAATAAATCCATGTTAAACTACCAAACCAAGGCAAACTTCTCCAGTGCAGGTGCCATTCATGTGTTATCTATTTCAGGGCTTCATGTCGGAATTATCTATCTCATGCTCATGTCGCTTTTGGGTAGGATAGGAAAAGGGGCTATAGCATTAGTTAAAGTTCTGATTGTGATTTTTGCCTTATGGTTTTATGCGGCCATTAGCGGAATGTCGCCTTCTGTTTCCAGGGCTACGCTAATGTTTAGCATTTTTGTTATCGCCAAGTGGAAGAGCCACCGATACAATATTTACCACTCCATGGCTATCGCCGCATTTATAATTTTAATCATAAAACCAGATTCAGCTATTCATGCAGGATTTTGGTTGAGCTTTTTAGCAGTGGCGTCCATCGTGTACTTTTATCCCCTCATTAACGGGGTGTGGTATTTTTCTTCCCCATGGGGCAAATATACCTGGGCTTTGGTTTCCGTTTCGCTGGCTGCGCAAATCGGAACGCTTCCCTTAAGTCTTTTTCTTTTTGGTTTTTTTCCTACCTGGTTTATTCTTTCCAATATATTGATAATCCCTGTTTTACCCATTATGTTGGTTGGTGCTATAATGGTAATCGTTCTGCCCGGAGATTCAATTGTTATGCTTTTAGTGGCCGATGCTATTTCAGCCATGTTCGGGTATTTGAACGAGATAACAGCTTGGACAGGTTGTTTGCCATTTGCACGATATACAAGAATACAGCTGCAATTTTACCAGGTATTTGTGTTTTATGTATCGCTGATTTCGTTTGTGATGTGGCGACATTTAAAACGGGGTAAATATTTAGTTTATGGAATGACGTTTTTATGGATTGGAATAACAGGAATATCGGTAGCAACTTATAATAAATACCACCAGCAAGTATTTTCGGTTCATCAGGTAAAGGATAAAACGGCAATAACAGTAACATCAATCCATCAATGCGAATGTTGGCTAAATGAATCACTGGATACTAAAGAAATAGATTACGCTGTGCTGCCTCTCGTTCTGCATCAACAAGCGCAGAACCTATACCCTCATAAAATGGATTCAATTGTTGTATGTCCTATTCCCTTTAAAGGCAAAAACATACTTGTTTTAAATGGTGAGGTTGATATCAAAAAACTTGGCCGCAATACAGATATCATTGTGTTCACCGCAAAACTTAAGTCATTTCAAATAAAAAAGATGTTGGATACATTGAACGGTCAAACTCTAATATTTGATTCCTCGTTTTCTAATTCGCAAAGCAGATATCTGCAAAAAGAACTAATAAATCGTAAGTTAAATGCCCATTTTGTAATGTTGGATGGTGCATATTCGATGACTATCTAGTCTATACAAATCAAAATTCATCCCGTATCAAGTGTTAATGTTTTGCTGCGCAAATAAATAGGGTGTTACAATAAATATTGTTAATGGTGGACAATTTTAATTTTTATCTTATAAATTTGCATCGGTTTTCTAAATACGGTTTTTCGTATTTGTGTTTTAAGAAAAAGTAATCGATGAGAATTATTATTGCAGGTGCAGGGGAGGTAGGTACACATGTTGCAAAAATGATGTGCCATGCCAATCATGATGTTATTTTGATTGATGATAGCGAAGAACGTCTTCAACAGATTGACGCTCATTTTGACTTGATGACGATCGTTGGGTCGGTTTCCTCTATTGAGGACTTAAAGCA
Organism: Saccharicrinis sp. 156; assembly: GCF_050589685.1. Lineage (NCBI taxonomy): Bacteria > Pseudomonadati > Bacteroidota > Bacteroidia > Marinilabiliales > Marinilabiliaceae > Saccharicrinis > Saccharicrinis sp. 156. The sequence goes on along the minus strand of NZ_JBNGOS010000007.1, from coordinate 115,300 downwards.
AGCCAATGTAGCGGCCTGCGATTTGTTTATTGCCGTTCCTCCATACGAGGAGTTAAGCATATTGTCGGCAATACTGGCAAAAAAACTGGGTGCCAAGGTTACTATTGCCCGCATTAACAACTACGAATATTTATTACCCGAAAACAAGGAATTTTTTAATCAGTTAGGGGTGGACGAACTGATTTATCCGGAGCAATTGGCCGCCAAGGAAATTGCTACCTCTTTAAAAAGAGTGGGTATCCGACAGCAAATTGATTTTTCTGATGGTAAACTGATTTTATATGCGATTAAGATTAGAGCCAATGCACCCATTGTAAATAAAACCTTGGCCGAGGTAGCAGAAATGCACGAGACCAAATTATATAATACGGTCGCCATCAACAGGGACGGGCAAACTATTATTCCTCGCGGTAATGAATCGTTCAGACACAATGACCTAGCTTACATTTTAACAACTCCCGAAGGAACCCTAAAGGTAATGGAGGACGCAGGGAAAGAGCATTTTGATGTCAGGAATGTGATGATTCTCGGTGGTAGCCGAATAGGTAAAAAAGTGGCGCAACGTTTAGAAGACGACTATAACGTGAAACTGATTGAAATTGACCGCGATAAAAGCACCAAGCTGGCAGATACCCTGGAGAATACCTTGGTGATTAGCGGGGATGGCCGAAACCTTGAGTTGTTAAAAGATGAAGGTATTAAAAAGATGGATGCCTTTGTTGCAGTAACCTCAAACTCAGAAGTAAACATTTTGGCATGTCAGTTGGCCAAAAAAATGGGTATCCGAAAAACAGTGGCCGAGGTGGAGAACATGGATTACATCGATTTGGCCGAGAATATTGGTATAGGAACGTTGATCAATAAAAAACTGATTGCCGCAAGTTATATTTATCGCTATACCGTTAGAGCTCGTGTTTCGCACGTAAAATGCCTGATCGCCTCAGAAGCAGAAGTGCTGGAATTGGTAGCCACGCAAGATTCCAAAATTATTAAAGGCCGATTAAGTGATCTGAAGTTGCCGAAAGATGTAAATGTGGGAGGAATCATCCGAAACGGAACTGCCATCATTGCAACAGGTAACACGCAAATTATTCCGAACGATAAGGTGGTGGTTTTTGCCATGCCTTCGGGTATCCGAAAGATTGAAAAGATGTTTCTTTAATCAAACATTTTTTGCATATCTAAAATAGCGGAGTAAATTTGTGCCTTTCATTATTGGTTTCGAAAAGATAAACTATCCTTTGGTATGTTAAATGGTAGAATAGTCCTGCTTATTATGGGGCTTCTTCTGGTAGTAGAAGGTGCATTTATGTTACTTTCTTCAGTGGTTGCCGCAATTTACGGTGAGTACGACTTGCCTTATTTCCTTTGGTCTGCGTTAATATGTATTTCTATCGGTGGGATACTATTTGCCACCAATCATAAGGCAGAGAAAAATATAGGAAAGCGTGAGGGATATATCATAGTTTCTATGGTATGGATTGTTTTCTCGTTTTTCGGTCTGCTTCCATTTTATTTGAGCGGAGCCATTCCTTCCTTTACAGATGCCTTCTTCGAAACCATGTCGGGTTTTACTACCACAGGTTCCTCCATATTAAACGATATTGAAGCTTTGCCTCATGGGATATTGTTTTGGCGAAGCATTATCCAATGGCTGGGAGGAATGGGGATCATCGTGTTTTCATTGGCTATTTTGCCTTTGCTAGGCGTGGGGGGGATGCAGCTATTTGTGGCGGAGGTTCCGGGGCCTGTAGCCGAAAAATTAAGCCCGCGTATTGCAGACACGGCCAAACGTCTTTGGGGAATATACGTGCTGTTTACGGTGGTTGAAACTATCTTGTTGTGGGCTGGCGGGATGACTTATTTCGATGCGATCTGTCATTCGTTTACCACTATGGCCACAGGAGGCTATTCTACCAAACAGGCCAGTGTGGCCTTTTACGATTCCGCTTACATTCAGTATGTGATTATCCTTTTTATGTTTATTGCTGGTGCCAACTTTTCATTGTCATATGCCGGTTTACATGGTAAGATAAAAAAGGTGTTTAAAGATGAGGAATTTCAGTATTATTTAGGTTTTGTACTACTGGTTTCCGTGCTGGTAGCTGCGGTACTGTTTGTTTCGGGTGATGTAACAAATGTAGAAAAAGCTTTTAGGGATGCCTTATTCCAGGTGGTTTCCTTAATTACAACAACGGGTTATGCTACGGCCGATTACCTCGTATGGTTTCCAACCCTAAGTATCATCATGTTTATGTTAATGTTTGTTGGAGGTAGTGCAGGTTCTACCGGGGGTGGGATTAAAGTGGTACGTATTGTTTTGCTATTGAAAAATGCTTATTTCGAATTAAAGAGACTGATCCACCCAAATGCAGTTATTCCTGTCAGATTTAACTCCAAAGCCGTATCTCCTACCATTATTACAAACGTATTAGCCTTTATCGTTATATACATGTTGATAGTAGGTATCAGTATGATAATCATGTCCTTTATGGGATATGATTTGAATACGTCAATAGGTGCAGTTGCAACCTGTATTGGTAATATTGGACCCGGACTTGGAGAGGTAGGGCCGGCAGCCAACTTTGCCCATATCCCGAACCTTGGTAAGTGGTTCTTGAGTTTTTTGATGCTGATAGGGCGATTGGAGATTTTTACGGTGGTGCTCCTTTTTTCCCCGCATTTTTGGAAGAATTAATTATTTTTTGAATAACCGTTCGTCAAAATAAAATTTCTCTGTTTTGATAATTTTAACTTCATTAAAATCAGGGTGAAGAGGATTGATTAAAATGTTAAAGTCGCCCTGTACTGCTGCAGATGGCACTTTGATATAAAGATGTTTGTGGTTATTAACGAAGGTATTTCCAAATTCTTGTGTTGCTCTTAAATCCGGATTATGTATTGGAGGTTCGTCATGAGCATTGCAAGTACAATAAAACAAAGCCTTACCGAAACGAGGCATCACTTGTCCCGATTACTTTCGGGAGCATCGTTCTGGTGAGTTGAAGTTGATGCAACGAAGTGTCTTGATTTAAAGTAATTTCAATGTGTAATAGAATTTCTAATGCATATTGCGGGTTAAATAAGGAAACAGCCTCCAGTCTTTGGGTAGAGACTCAATTTTTATTTTTGCGATATCTGAATAATCCGGTATTTCTATAGTAGTTAAATAGTAGTTTTTGGGCATAATCCCAATAGGTGTATGAACTGCTACTTCAGCCATGCACAGGGCTCTTGAATCCGAAGTGTAAAGCAGTTTTATTCCTTTGAAATTCCATCTTCCGCCAGTTATTTCCGTACCGGTATCTGATAGATCTTGTGAGTACTTCTTATTAGCAAGTCGGTAAACTATCATGCTAAAATTCCATGTTCTATTCTTATTAACTCATCTTTTACCAGGTTTATGCCAAACGAATTATCTAATAAATCAATTGGTCTGATATTTCCTAAAGCTATACTTTTGGAATATAGCCAAGATAGAAAATTCTTTTTTTCTCCAAAAACTTCAAAACCTTTTGAAAACAAAAGCATGGTCAAAAGAAGTTTTTCCGAATGAACTGAATCAAACTTTTTCTTTTCTATATCGCTGCATTGTTCTTTCCGACATGTTTAATATTCTTGACCAATCCGAAGAGCTTAAGGGATAAGACAATGAAAATTCTTCAAAAGTACTATAGTTTACTCCTTCTCTTGTGGTATCAATAAGTTTAAAGACGCCTTTGTTATCAAGTGAATCATATGTTATGTCAGCTACTTTCATGATTTTACTTTTTGTAAAGTACGACAAATTACGAATAATTGCCGACAGTTGACTTGGTTCGAGTAGGTGTGTCTTTTGATGTCATTGATTCAACTTCAATTATTTGCCTCACAAAAAGGCTTGAGTATAGGGTATAGCTTTTTGTGGGGGCCAGAATCGAATTCAAAAGCATCCGATTTTAAAAGTTGTAATAGAGGAGCTTGATTCTCTTCACTGTGGTTTGCGGATTCTACTATCAAAACAGAAAACAATGTGGGGTCAAGTTGATTAGTTCTGGCCAATGAATCAAAATAACTGTAGGCATAATTTCGTTTAATGGTATTTTCAAAAATATTGCACATAAATTAGTGTCATGTCAACTCACAACTCATCACTCACTTCTTTCCCCTCTTCCTAACTTATCCAACATATTATACTTGGCCTGTCTGTTTTTCCATCTTTGGCGAGCGTATTCCTGCATGTTGGTTACCATATCCGTTTCATCAACAATCTCCAGGCCTAACAGGGTTTCAATAATATCTTCCATAGTCACGATGCCATCCAGGCCACCGTATTCGTCAACAATCAATGCGATATGTTCTTTCCTCTCCAGCAGCTTTTCCCATAAAGAAAAAAGTACAATGGAGTTAGGGACAATAAGGATATCCCTTTTGATATCCTTTAACTTCATGTTGTGTTCGTCAACCGCCAGCTTTTCGAATACGGTTTGCCGAAACACATAACCTGTTATGTGTTCGTCATTTTCGGCATATACCGGTATGCGGGAAAACTTAACAAAATCCTTGCGCATTAAAAAATCTCCCAAACTAAGATTCTCGTCCGCCACAGCCACTACCACTCTTGGCGTCATAATTTTAGTTACCTTAATGTCTTTTAATTTTAATACGTTCTGAATGATCTTTTGCTCTTTCTCCGAAAAAACTCCTTCATCTGCTCCTATGCTGGCTAAAACGCCAATTTCCTCCCTGCTGACGGTTTTTTCTTTCCTGTCATTTATAAATAAATTGGAAATGAACGATGACATCAATACCAAAGGGTAAGTAATAAATATCATCACCCTGATGGTGAAAAAGGTAAATTTGGCCAGCTTTCGCCAATATAAGGCACCCATGGTTTTTGGGATAATTTCGGTCACTATGAGTATCAGAATGGTCAATATGGCCGACACAATCCCAAAAGAAGCCTCTCCGAATACCTTTATGGCCTGCGCACCAACACCCGCAGCCCCAACCGTATGTGCCACTGTATTCAAAGAAAGAATAGCTGAAAAAGGTCTGTCAATATTATTTTTAAGTTCGAGGAAAGAACTTGACCATTCGTTACCCTTCTCCCGGTTGGTGATTAAAAAAGATTGCGGTGTTGAAAGTAGTACAGATTCCATGATGGAACATAAAAACGAAACAAACAAAGCAAGAAACAAATAAGTAAAAAGAAGTATCATGTTTTTCTAATAAAGATACAATTTTACCTATACCTTAACAATCGCCCATATTTTATCACCATTAAATATTAAAACCGGATCAAGCAGTATTTTTATTGCCAACTCTTAGTATGTTGTAACCTGTAGTAAATTAGAGGATAAAGGTGCTTTTGTGCAAGACTAGGTGGCTGATAAAAAAAATGAATGGATAAAACACTTGATAAAGTAAGGAATCCTTACTAAATTGGTCTTGATATTTTTTTTGTAACTGTTAAAACAATCGTAATCATGGAAAAATCAATTTTTTATCATGCCGGTTGTCCGGTTTGTGTTAGTGCCGAACAGGAAATCGTTGGGCTTATTGGTGAGTCAAACGTTGACATCGTTCATCTTGGTGAGAACAAATCCAGAATTCCGGAAGCAGAGTCGGCAGGGGTAAGGTCTGTACCTGCATTGTTAACTCCAACAGGGAACGTGCTACATTTAAATTTTGGCGCTTCAATTGAAGATGTAAAAGCTTAATTTTTTTTCCGACAGGTAGTTAGGAGTCCTTATGTGAATCTTAACTACCTATTTATTTTAATCAGATTTTAATAGAATATAAACTGAAAATATATCCAATTGATCGTGATCCATTTTATCTTTTGTTTGATTAAGTGAGGATTGCTAACTTTGTTTGGTTACGCAAATTTATACTACACATGAGTGAGGATTTGAATAAAAAGATAGTAGATGGACTAGAACGTATTTCAGAGGTCTTTAAAACTTTATATTGGAATAAAGCGAAGTTATATGGGGTAAGCCCCATTCAAATTCAGATATTATTATTTGTCGCAACTCACAAAACGGATTTGTGTACCGTAAGCCAGTTAGCTCTTGAGTTTAATTTGAGCAAACCAACTATAAGCGATGCGGTTAGGGTGTTGATCAATAAAGGACTCGTTAAGAAGGCTTATTTTTTATCGGATAGTAGAAGCTACTCCTTAATTATTTCTGAAAAAGGTAAGGAGTTGGTTCTTGAATTAAAAGGTTTCGCAAAACCGTTATTGCCGGTTCTTCAAACAATGAGTGAACATAACGCGAGCGAATTCTATCAAACCATTACGCAAATTATTTACCACTTAAACCAATCTGGAATTATCAGTGTACAAAGAACTTGCTATGCTTGTCGGTTTTATTCCAATCAATCAGGAAAGCATTACTGTAACTTAATGGAAAAACCATTGTTGGGTTATGAGATTAGGCTCGATTGTGATGAGTTTGAAACGAATAGGAGCTGAATACATTGCATACCTAAATAAAAGCCTATTAAATATACTTAAACAGTAGGATAATGTAGGTGTCGACCAATAACTTTTCAGGAATGTCGTTGTTTAGTGTTCAAATTTATTATAATCAATAATACATGATATACTATTTTACCTTACCGGGATTAGGAAATTCGGATGAAAACCATTGGCAAAGTCATTTTGAGAAGATATTACCCAATTGCAAGCGAATAGAACAAGCTAATTGGGATAGTCCCAATCGCGATGCGTGGGTAGCTTCCATCGAGGAGGCTACTATTGGGCTGGATTTGTCCCAGGTTGTTTTTATAACCCACAGTCTGGGTGGCATAACCTTATCTCATTGGGTGCATAAATATCAAAAGAAGATAAAAGCTGCTTTTATTGTAGCTCCTCCAAATGTGGAAAGTGTGCCGCCGGAATATGGGTTGGATTCTTTTTTGCCCGTTCCCAAGTCCAAAATTCCATTCCCAACCATTTTGGTGGCCAGCATCAACGACCAATGGTCAAGCATTGAGGAATCAGAAAAATTGGCTCAGGATTGGGGAAGTGAATTTGTTTCTGTTGGCAAAGCCGGGCATATTAATTCCGACTCTAACATCGGGGAATGGGCCGAAGGTCAAAAGTTACTCGAAAATTTGGTTAATACGGCTTAATTAATGAAGTCGATGTGGACCCTAATCTTCGATGTTTTGTCTGACTTCGGAAAGAAAGGATTTCATCTTGTCCATATCCTTGTGTTCGATAATAGCCAATAGTTCTTTCAGTTTTAACCTGATTTTTTCCACCTGTCCGCTCGTGAACGGATTAAATAGTATTTCGGAAAGCAGATAGTCGTCTTCGCCCAACAAGCCTTTAGCAATATCGAGATGCTTATGGAATGTGGTTCCCGGGGCGTCTTGTTTTTTCATGCAAGCGGCAAAAACAAGGGTAGAGGAGAAAGGAATGGACAGCGAATATGCAATAGTTTCATCATGCTGGATAAAGGTATATTCGTGGATATTCAACCCCAGCGTTCCGAAGAAATCTTTAAAAAACGCTTTCCCCAAATGGTCGCCTTCAGATATGATGATGGCATGATGTTCCCTCAACGATTTTAAATTTCCGAACGTAGGGCCGAACATTGGGTGAGTAGAAACATAGCGCATGCCCGTTTCTTCGTAATATTCCTGAAAACCTGTTTTTACCGAAGAAATATCTGAAATAATGCAACCCTTTGGCAAATACGGTACCACCTCTTTAAAGGCAGCAATGGTGTATTTCAGCGTCACTGCATTTATCAACAGTTCTGGCTCAAATGTTATAATTTCTTCAAGTTTGGTTAAACGTTGTGTGTTGAAAATATACTTTAGTTTTTCGAGGTTGGGGTCGTAAATGGCCACTTCATGGTCGAGGCAAAGTGCATCGGTAAGCCACGTGCCCATTTTTCCGGCACCCAATATACAGATCTTCATAATTAAGTCTACAGATTACAGCTTTCAGTCTGCAGTCTACAGCTGGCAGTTTTTTACATCACTGCATACTGAAGACTGCGGACTCTCGGCTGAATTATTGATTCATTATTTTGTTTTGACGAGTTACGGACTCTTCGTGAATGCTCTCGAAAAGTTTGGTTAGGAACTCATCTGACAGACCAAGTTTGGAACCTCGTTCTTTACGGTTGTTCATAATTTCATCGTAACGTCGGGTTTGTAAAATGGTAATGTTATTCTCTTTTTTATAAGTACCGATTGCTTCGGAAATCTCCATACGCCTTTTAAGTGTATCCAGGACTGCGTTGTCTAACTTATCAATTTCCTGGCGTAGCTCATCCAAAGTAACTCTGGGTTTTTCACCGATTTTAGGCTCTCGAAGTACTATTTTATCCGTAATTTTTTTCAGTTCCACTGGCGTCACCTGTTGTTTGGCATCACTCCATGCTTTTTCCGGGCAACGATGCGATTCTACCAATAGCCCATCAAAACCCAAGTCCATGGCCTCCTGAGAAATCTCGTAAATCAACTCAGCCTTGCCGCTAATATGGGAGGGGTCGCAAATAATAGGTAACTCCGGACAACGACGTTTCAACTCGATAGGTATTTGCCACTGTGGATGATTACGGTATTTGGTTTTATCGTATGTAGAGAATCCGCGGTGAATCGCAGCTAATTTTTTGATACCTGCCTGATTTATTCTCTCCAAAGCACCAATCCAAAGCTCCAAATCAGGATTTACAGGATTCTTTACTAATACCGGAATATCAACACCTTTAAGTGCATCTGCAATTTCTTGCACGGCAAAAGGGTTAGCAGTTGTTCTTGCACCTATCCAAAGAATATCGATTCCGTGTTTGATAGCTTCGAAAACATGGTGTGCATTGGCAACTTCTGTTCCCACGTAAAGTCCTAACTCTTCTTTTACCCTTTTTAGCCAGGGCAAACCGATGGTTCCCACACCTTCAAAAGCACCCGGACGAGTTCTTGGTTTCCAGATTCCAGCTCTAAAAATTTTAAAGCCATTTGTTGATAATTGTGTAGCAGTTTCCATTACCTGCTCTTCGGTTTCGGCACTGCAAGGGCCGGCGATTACCCAAGGACGCTCAAGGTCAAGTCCTGGAAGGCTAATTTTTTCAAGGTCTAATTTTACCATCTTATTGTATTTTTTGTTCTCTCTAAAAAGTGACGACATCAAGTGACAGGTTATACCACTCTGTATCGAAATTATTTTAATAGTAAGTTCTGTTTTATTTTTTCAATTGATTCTTTTAATACATCTTGTGTTGAGCAAAGGGATATACGGATATATCGTTGTCCTTTTTGTCCAAAAATACTTCCCGGAGTAATAAATACATGTGCATCTTTTAAAATCTGGTCAGATAATCTTTCAGCGGATTCAGTTTGCTCAGGTATTCTAGCCCAAATAAACATGCCCGATTGGTTTTTGTCGTATTTGCAATCCAGCATATCCATTATTTTCCATACCAATTCGCGACGCTGATAATACTCCTTATTTACTTCGTCGTACCAACTCTTTTTTAAGCCTAAAGCCTTTGCCGCTGCCAACTGTAGGGGCTTAAACATGCCACTGTCCATGTTGCTTTTTACCCTAAGAATATATTGGATAAATTCCGGATTGGACGCGACCATTCCCACACGCCATCCGGCCATGTTATGGGATTTGCTTAAAGAGTTAAGTTCGATACAAGTATCTTTGGCTCCTTCTATCCTGAAAATACTTAATGGATTATCGTTTAAGATAAAACTGTACGGATTGTCGTTACAAATAAGTATGTTGTGTTTTTTACCGAAGGCAACCAGCTTCTCAAATAACTCAAGGGTTGCGTTAGCGCCTGTAGGCATATTGGGATAATTCACCCACATTAATTTCACCTTCGACAAATCTAATTTTTCCAGTTTCTCAAAGTCAGGTTGCCAATTTAGTTCCTCCTCTAAATCATACGTCACCATTTCGGCTTCCACTAATTTAGAAACGGAAGCATAGGTTGGGTAGCCGGGATTAGGCACCAGCACCTTATCGTCTTTATTTAAAAAAGCCATGGAAATATGCATGATGCCCTCCTTGGAACCCATCAGTGGCAACACTTCTTTGGCAGGATCAAGCGCAACCTCAAAATACTGTCTATACCAAGAAGCAAAGGCATTTCTTAACTCCGGGATACCAATATAGCTCTGGTAGCCATGATTTCCTTTTTCTGACGAAGCCTTATTAAGTTCCTTCAGAACTTCAGGGTGCGGCGGGCGGTCGGGGTTTCCAATACCCAGGTTAATCACCTGTATGCCTTGTTGTCGCATTTCATCTATCTCCCTAAGTTTTTTGGAGAAATAATATTCTTTTACCTCGCTGATGCGATTGGCGGGTTGTATTGCCATGGCTTTAAAATGTTTTTTGTTCCGAAAGAGGTTTGTTGTCGTTACTTACTGCATCAAAAGATCTTTTACCTACGTGGTATTCGCCCAAGCTCTTCAAGTTTTTGGTCAAGGGACGTATAGCATCTAATGATTGCAGATATCGGTTGTAATCTTCAAATACTAAATCGATATAGAATAAATATTCCCATTCGCGACCTACAACCGGTAACGATTGTATTTTTGATAGGTTGATGTTATAAAAGGCCAAAATGGATAGCACTTTAGACAGACTTCCTTCAGAATGCGGGAGAGCAAAGACTAAAGAGGATTTATTTACCTTTTGCGTAATCAACAATTCTTCGACTTCAGTTTTTCCCTTATCAGAGATAATTAAAAAGCGGGTGAAGTTTCTTTTGTTGGTCTCTATATCCCTGGCGATAATATCTAACTTATATTTTTCTGCTGCCAATTCGGGAGCAATAGCTGCCATCCCTTTTAATTGATTATCCTGAATCCACTTACCGCTTAATGCTGTATCATCGCGTGAAATCATTTTAATATGAGGATACTTTTTAAAAAACTCACTACATTGTGCCAGGGCCATGGGGTGAGAGTGAACCTCTGTAATGTCTTCAATACTTTGTCCGGGTAAAGCAAGTAATTGATGTTTAATACGCAATTTGTATTCGCCGATTATCACCAGTCCGGAATCCTTTAATAAAGTATAGTTCTGCAGGATGCTACCCACCAACGTGTTTTCAATAGCAATAATGCCATAGATGGAATTATCCTTCTTTAATGTGGAAAAAAGTTCTTCAAAAGAGTCGCACTCAACCGTTTCAATGTCATTTGTTTCAAAATATGCCTTGGCTGCTATTTCATGGTTTGAACCTCCTCCTCCTTGAATTGCTACTTTCTTCATAATTGTTTTTTTACGATAAGGTTGTTACAGTATTGCAGCATCGTTGTTGCTCTATGGTGTCAACCTTTTTGTTAATAATGCTGTTGTTGCCAGCGCCAGAAAATAAAAAAGTCCCGCCTCATTGAGGCGGGACTTTAAATTTCTTTTGAAAATTTATATACTATTTACCCACCTCTTTTTGATTACAGAATCCAAAAAAGTAAAAATAAAAGCTGTAAAAAAATGCAAAATGGGTCATTTGTCTTTTGTTTATGCTGGCAAATGTAGTATAAAAAATTCGGAACAAAAATATTTGCTCTAAAAAATAACTATTTTTTACGTTTGCATGCTGATATATCGTAAGAGTTACGCCCCTTTTAACGATAGATTATTGTTTTCTGCCAGAATGTATATTTATTCATAAGTGAGCTGATCTTTGTCAATGGCGGTTTCAACATTATCCTTCAATCTCACTTAACTCCAGCCAACGCATTTCCTTTTCATCTAACAGATTTATAACTTCCGAAATTCGTTTTGATTTTTCGGTGAGCATCTCGGCGTCAAGCGTACCGGAATTTAATGCTTCCTCGATATCCGCTTTTTCATTATTCAACGTTTCCATATCCTGTTCCAGCTGCTCCATTTCCATTTTTTCTTTAAAGGATAGTTTCTTAGGTTTTTCCTTGGCTGGAGCAGGTTTGGAAGGTTCTTTTTTAATTTTCTCAACTTTTTTGCTTTCTTTTTCCAGTTCTATTTTGTGGTCGTGGTATATAGAGTAGTTGCCGGGGAAATCTTTGATAACCCCTTGCCCTTCAAATATAAATAGATGATCTACAATCTTATCCATAAAATATCTGTCGTGCGAAACGATGACCACACAGCCTTTAAAGTTTTGCAGATATTCTTCAAGCAGATTGAGTGTAAAGATATCCAAATCGTTGGTGGGCTCATCCAGAATCAGGAAGTTGGGGTTCGTCATCAATACGGTCATCAGGTATAAGCGTTTCTTCTCTCCGCCGCTGAGCTTGTCCACCAACACATGGTGCATCTCGTTACCGAACATAAAATGGCGAAGGAATTGGGCCGGACTCATGGAGTTGCCCGAACCCAAAGTGATGTGTTCCGATATATCCGAAATTACATCCAAAACTCTTTTTGTTGGGTCAATATTCATCCCGGACTGCCGGTAATAACCAACAACAACGGTTTCTCCGGTTTCCAGGTAACCCGAATCTGGTTCCAAAGCACCAGTAATAGTATTTAAAAAGGTTGTTTTTCCGGTTCCGTTTTTGCCAATGATGCCTACCTTTTCTCCTTGGGCAAACTTATAGTTAAAGTCGTCGAGAATTTTAAGATCGTCAAAAGCCTTACTCACATTATGACATTCAATAATTTTTTTGCCTAAACGTGCCGATTGGATATCTAAATTCATGGATTGCTCCTGCATTCCACTATGTGCTTTTTTCTTTAAATCGTGAAAAGCGTCAATGCGATATTTGGCTTTGGTGGCTCGGGCTTGTGGCATACGGTTCATCCACTCTTGCTCTGTTTTTAGCAGGTTTTTTGCTTTCTCTACCTGGGCATTGTGGGATTGGATACGTTCTTCTCTTTTTTCCAGAAAAAATGGATAGTTTCCTTTGTAAGTATAAAGGGTTTGATCGGCGAGCTCAATGATTTCGTTACACACTCTATCCAGGAAATAACGATCGTGGGTTACCATCATCAGTGTGCACTTTGACCGTTCCAAATAGGTTTCCAACCACTCAATCATTTCCAAATCAAGATGGTTGGTGGGTTCATCCAGAATTATAAACTGAGGTTCATTAATAAGCAGGTTGGCCAAGGCAACCCGCTTCTTCTGACCACCGGAAAGCTGGCTGATCTGTTGATCGAAATTTGTAATCTTAAGTTCGGTGAGAATTTGTTTGATGCGAGACTCAAAATCCCAGGCACCTAATTTGTCCAATTCCTCAATCAATTTCCCGAGCTCTTCATGGTTTTCATCAGCCAGCGCTTTTTCGTAGGCTTTAATGGCCAAAACTTGCGGATTGTCTGAGGCAAAGATTTCTTCGATAACTGAATGTCCGTCGTTTAAAACGGGAATCTGCGGTAAATATCCAACGGAAATTCCCTTTCTATATGTTACTTGACCGCTTTCGTTGGGTAACACATGCGCCAAAATATTAAGTAAGGTGGTTTTTCCAGTCCCGTTTCGGGCAATCAATCCTATTTTTTGTCCTTCCGAAACACCAAACGTTAAGTTGTCAAATAATCGTATATCGCCCCAATGATGGGTTAAATTCTCTACAGATAAATAATTCATATGATTGTGCTTATAGCTATTGGCCAATATAATGGCCTTTAGCTTAATATGGATTCATTATTTTTACAAGTGCGAAAATAGCGAATCCAATTGTATTTACTCTATCTCTTCGTATTTATAAAACCGATGACCTTTTAAAGGTCTTGCTACCGGAGTTGTTTATGTTGAAATAGTTTGTGTAGGGTAATTATCATTGGTGGTGTCATAGGTAAAATCTATAAATTACACAATTCTATATCGTTTGTCAAATTAACATGATTTGTTATAAGCAAGTTTGCAGTTTCTTATGTCTCCAAGGTGTAGAATTAAAACGTCATCAAATGATACATTATTAAGGCATTAATTGGATTTGACAAGGATCGGATGTCCTTGTTTCTGACATTGGAGTTCAATTTTTGTATCGAGTATGAAATTAAAATTACGGTTTGTCTTTTTATTAATTGCAACGTTTAACCCTAAATAATCTACGATAAGAAATTATGAATTGTATCTAACCTAATAATTGAGTATACTCGCAGATACCTAATTGTGAGTTACGAAATATGAAAGCAATTATAATTGATGATGAGCAAGATGCCATATCAGGTTTAATAAAACTAATTACAGATTTTGTTGATACTAACGTTATAGTTGTTGGTGCTGCCTACAATTTAGATGAAGGTATTGACTTAATAAAGGAAAAAAAACCTGACCTAGTGTTTCTCGACATTGAAATGCCGAAGAAAAATGGGCTTAAAATATATGATACCTTTTCGAATCCTGATTTCCATATAGTTTTCACGACTGCATACTCGGAATATGCTATTGATGCAATGAAGAAAAATGCAGCGGATTATTTGTTGAAACCTGTGAATTTTATGGAACTGTCAGAGGCAATTGAGAAGGTCAGGAAAAATATTGAAGAAAAACAAACAAGATTGAACCTCGAAAAACACCTAAATGCCGTTAGTCCGGCTTCGTACCATGGAAAAAATATCATGTTCCCAGTAAGTGATGGGTTCGAAATGGAGAATTCTCGTAATATAGAATACTGTTATGCTGAACAAGCATATTCGGTAGCGGTAATGTATTCTGGGAGGAAAATAACCATCAGCAAGCCATTAAAAGACCTTGAGTTGTTGCTGCCGGGAAATCAATTTTACAGGACTCACAAGTCTTACTTGATCAATATTCATTATATCCAGAAGTTTACCAAGGGTAAACAAAGTTATGTTATTTTAAGAAGCGGTGAGAAAATTCCGGTCGCTGTAAGGAATGTTTCTGCCTTCGCAAAGGATATTCAAAAGTTGATTAGCGGATGAGGTGGATATTTTTCTTCATAACAATTTCGTTGTCGATTTCTCTATTGGCACAATATAAGCCTTACCTTCGATTTACGGAAGCAGATGGGTTGGCGGACAACGCTGTTCAAGACCTCGTTATTGATAAGGAAGGATATTTGTGGATAGCGACCAATAATGGGGTATCTAAATATGATGGGGAAAAGTTTGTCAACTTTCAGAAAAGGAATGGGTTATTGGGCAATTATGCTTGGGCGTTGGCAGTTGATGATGATAACAATATGTGGGTAGGTTGTTATAAAGAGGGACTTAACTTGATTAGGAATGATTCTGTGGTTGCATCATATACCATGGAAATGGAAAAATACAATAACTCTATTCGAAAGCTTCATTATTCAACAAAGCATCAAACGCTATTTGTTGGGACAGATGACGGATTGTTCTTTTTTAAGGATTCTGTATTCAGACGAATTGACTCCCCTCGCACGGGCAATAGGAAATGTTCTGTCTTAGCTATTGAAGAAGAACATGCCAGATTGTTCTTTTCGGTTCATAACAGTGGGGGTGGTATGTATGAAGTGGTTAAAGATTCATGTAAGGAGTTTTTATATCACACTATACAGCAACTCAAATATTCAAAAATTGGCATTGAAATAATTGGTGACTCTATTTTTTGTAATGAACATACAAATATATATAAATGGCGCATTAATGATGTTCATTCAGATACAAGTGTTATAAATCCGTCATCAACTTTTTTAACATGGGATATGGCAAAAGACGATAATAACCTTTTGCTGGCGGGATGGGGAGAACATGATTTATATTCAGGAGGTATTAAAAAATACAACCTCAACACAGGAAGATTACAAGAATTGCCTTATGAGATTAAAGGTCATTCTTTTATGTCTATTTTACATGATAAGGTTACCAACATAACTTGGGCAGGAGGAGATGGTCTTTACGCTTTTCCCAGGAGTACCTTTAACTATCAGGAAATATCTCAACAGAGCAACGTAACCGATGTTTCCGAAATTGATGCAACCAAATACCTGATTTCTGATAATTACATTTACAAGGAATATAACAGTGGGTTTAAGGAAGAACATTCGATTGCTAAAATCGAGAAAATAATTTTGGAGAAGATAAATCAAATTAGGAAAACCAAAAATCTTGAAGAGTATTTTAGAATTATCAACCCTTCCTATAAACTAAAGTTTTTAAAGTTTATAGCAACGAATGATAAACACTACCTTATGACCAACAAAGGTTCGTTATCATTTCCCGATTTCAAAGAATATTTTCCTTTTGAATCTGGTAAATTTTCTATATTAAAAGATAAAGCTTATGCTATAGGAGATTATAAATCCATAAGGTGTTTTTTAAATTTTCAGGATTCTATTTGTTTCGCTGATTTAGAGGGTGTAGCAGCAAAAATAGGAGATGTGGTTAAGATAGTAGAAAAAGGAGATACCTTATTATTTCCATCACACTTCCATGGAATGTTTGCTTTGGTCAATAATCAAGGTTTCGAATTGAATAGCACCAATGGATTTGATGATATTATTACAGATATGGATATTTCACCTGATGGAGAAATATGGTCTACCTCTGTGGACGGTAACTTATTTAATGTTGGGTTTGAGGATTCGTTGTTTGTGAAGAGTAGGTTTAATAACCAGAATGGTTTGATGGGGACTAAGTTTAACTGGTTGAAGTTTCACAAAGATTATTTGTATTTAGGGACAAACAAGGGATTGAATATTGTTCCGGTACGACAGTTGAGTAACAATGGTGAGAGATTAATGCCATTCTTCTACAATAAGCACAATGGTTACAGTTATATTCTATCAAAGAAGCCACAGGTTGATTCAAAAGGTAATTTGTATGTGTTTGATGATGAGAGATTGATTTACATTGATGATCCCAAGAACATTTCAATAGAACCCTTAATAATCAGAACTGATATTCTTGTAAACGGAGATGGGGTAGCTTCTTTAAATGGAGCATCCTTGTCACATTCTCGGAACAACATTCGAGTTAGTTTTAAATGTATTAAGTTTCCTAGTACCAGGAATTTAAAGTATCAATATCGAATTAATGGTAATGAATGGCATAGAGGTAATGAAATTAGGTTGGAATCGTTGAAGTCTGGAAAATACGCTATTGACATAAAGGTGAATAATATGGAGGATGGCTCAATTACACAAGAGAGCATTCAGTTTAAGATAAGAAAGGCATTTTGGCAGCGATGGTGGTTTTATGTGTTGGTTATTCTAACTGTTGGTTTCGCTTTATATTATTTCATTAACAAGCGCATAAATTGTATAAAAAGAGATGCGGAGGAACGCCAAAACCTGAACCATCAACTAAATGAAATTCGGATTCGGAGTTTACAAGGGCAATTGAATCCCCATTTTATTTTTAATGCGTTAAACTCTGTTCAATATTTTATTTTGATGGAAAATGTTGAGGAAGCCTTAACTTATCTAGGCAATCTATCTGGGGTTATCAGGCAGAACTTAAGTAATTTAGGTGAGGAGTTCATTAAATTGGATGATGAGGTGAAATTTATTGGGCAATATCTGGAACTGGAGAAACTGCGCTTTAAAGATAGACTTACCTATCAAATCAGGAATAATTTCCAATCCGAAGGGATTAAAATTCCACCCATGCTAATTCAACCCTTTGTTGAAAATGCCATCAAACATGGTCTATTGCAAAAGGATGGAGTTGGCAAAGTTCAAATAGAAATTGATGAAAAGGACGCGAATATGCTCATCATAATTACGGATAACGGAATTGGAAGGGAAAAAGCGAGAGAAAATAATACAGGCCACAATGAGGGCAATGGCAAAGCCACTAATATTACCCAAAAACGATTAGAGCTCTTAAACCAGAAATTTAAAACGAATAATTTCTGTATGGAAATAACAGACCTGAAAGATGCAAGCAACAATCCGACAGGGACAAAGGTTATAATTACCCTGGATAAGGTTCTCAATTGATACGTTAATTCTTTTTTAAGAAACTCCAACACAATTTATTTTAACCCGCCATATGCATTAGAAATTCTATTACACATTAAAATTACTTTAAAACAAGACACTTCGTTACATCACTTCAACTCACCAGAACGATGCTCCCGAAAGTAATCGGGACAAGTTTATGCCTCGTTTCAGTAATGCTTTGTTTTATTGTACTTGCAATGCTCATGACGAACCTCCAGTACATAATCCGGGTTTAATGGGACTGAGTATGCTAACTTACGGGAGCCCGGTTCTAACTTAGGATGTCGCGACCCGTCAGGGTACATAGGTACACGTAAGGTGTGGACTGATGCAGATAATTATTTTATGGGCAAAATTGATGATATTAAAATCTACAACAGACCATTGTCTACAGATGAGATAAGTGAGTTGTATAGGAACTATGGTGTAACAACAGATAACACTAGTATTGGTGAAAATATAGAATTTACTGTTTATCCAAACCCAACTTCCGGGATAATAAACATAGACTTTGATGGATTGTCCCCGAAGATTGTAAAAGTTTATAATTTTATAGGAAACCTATTGTATTCTGAGGAGCATTCCGAATCAAGGACATTAAACTTGAATGATATCGGCGAATCCGGAATTTATTTAATTCAAGTAATTGATACTGTAACGAGTGCTTCACAGATTAATAAGGTTATTCTAAAATAGCCATTGGGAATCAGTTGTTAAAGCCAGTGGATTAATTTTCACTGGCTTGTTTTTTTAGAAGAAATTTTTGTTGTTGCACAAGCTCTTGTCTTGCCAGTCAGACGGCCATTTCAATGATTTTTTTTGATGCTAATTGATGCATTCAAAACTCATGGCTCTTCACTTGCGCATAACGCATCCTGCAAATGGTTTATTGCTCGCTGAGGACCAATTAAATGCATCCGCATACAAAACCATCAGCCAGGGAGTCAAGTGTTTCTTGTTCCTTGGCTTTTTCCAGGTCGGTACCCTTGCATTGATAACAAACGGGCAGGTTGGTTGCTTTGTTCTTGAACTCTACCTTTTCCAATTCTTTTCCGCAGACAAAACATTTCTTGGAGAAATCGCTCTTCATGGTGATATGCTGATAAATTGTTGCAAAAGTAATTAAACGTTTCGATATTCATATACGCTATGTTTGTTCAAAACATATTCTATAAAAATCTTAAAGAAAGATGTGCGATTGGCCATAAGAATTTTAACTTATGGTATTAAATTTGATACTTAATTAAGTAATTTAGTAATTAAATAGTTATGGTAAGGTTATTGAAAATATTATTGGTGATCGTACTGGTGGCTTGGACTACCATGTTATGGGGGCAAGGTGTCGATCGTAAAAAAACGGAAAAGCGATTGCAAAAGCTGGAAGCTTTTGAAGAATTGGTGGTTATGGTGAAAGAGAAGCCTATTGAGTTTGTGGCAGATTGGGCATATCCATTGGGCTATTCAAATGTTGACCTGATCACAAATCCCAATCACCTTCGGTTAAGAAACGATAGTGTTTATATGCATATGCCTTATTTTGGCAGAGCATTCCAGGTGACGCCGGGCGAAAGAGGTGGCTTTTATGCAGAAGAAAATATCCGGGATAAGAAGATGAAGGTCAACGAGCGGAAAAGAAGAATTAGAATTGAATTTATGGTCAATGGGGAAAACGACCGTTATCAATGTTTCATAGAAATAATGGGCAAGGAAAGTGCAACCTTAAGCATTTCGAGCAATAACCGCAGCAGTATTTCGTATAGCGGTGATATTCGGGAATGGAAAGAAAACGAGAATTGATATGGATTGAAATAAATGAAAACGGGTATTACTCTATCACCATCTTTTGAGTCAGCTCGTAGGCCACTTCCTTTCCCCTTAGCATACTAACAAGCTGTAAGGCAAACTTCATAGCGGCTCCAACCCCTTTGGCCGTTATAATATTGTCAGCAACTTCTAATGGTGAACCGGTATGTTTAGCTTCAATAAGTTGATTTTCAAAACCGGGATAGCAAGTTGCATTTTTACCTTTCAACAAGCCCTTCTCGCCTAAAACAAGGGGTGCTGCGCATATAGCACCAATCAATTTTCCCCGGTTGGAAAAATCAACCAATAATTCCTTTAAAGCTTCATGTTCGTTCAGATTTAAAGTTCCGGGCATTCCCCCTGGCAATACCAATAAATCGGCATCCGTAAAATTACTCTCGGTAAAGATCCGATCTGCAATAATTATTATATTATGTGCTCCTGTCACTTCTTTTTTGTCCGAGATGGAAACAGTGGTTACATCAATTTCAGCTCTTCGTAATACATCGATGGGTGTTATGGCCTCAATTTCTTCAAATCCTTCAGCTAGAAAAATATATACTTTCTTCATTTTTGTCTATTTAAAAGGAAATTAATCTAACATCAAAATTAAGCATAGAAGTTGAGAAGTTCAAAACAAAGCCAACGGAATTCAAACAATTCTCATTCCTAAGAGTTTAAACATAGGTATTCCATGGTTTCAATGTTAAGTTTTGCTTGTTCGTTTTAAAATATG
The DNA here is from genome assembly GCF_050589685.1 of Saccharicrinis sp. 156. NCBI lineage: Bacteria > Pseudomonadati > Bacteroidota > Bacteroidia > Marinilabiliales > Marinilabiliaceae > Saccharicrinis > Saccharicrinis sp. 156. Next base: position 94,932 of record NZ_JBNGOS010000007.1, on the reverse strand, counting down.
ATGGTGACATACGGAAAATGTATATATTTGACAGCTAATTAACGCATTAACATAATAACGGCAAGTGAATGGGTTTAGCCAGCATTGCATCATACATCTCATTTAACTATCGTCATGTATTTACATTCCGCTTAGGGAGATACCTTATAATTTTTTCACATAAGTGATATAATATGTTTTTACAACAGGGAGAGAAAACCGCTCTGGTAAAGTCTGGACGAACGGTTACATATAACGAGTTAGGGAAGAAGGTACAATTATATTCTTCCTTATATAGGGCAACGATAACCCATAAGGTAGGTATCTTCTCTGAGAATCGCGAAGGGTGGGTTTATAGTTTTTATTCGGCTTGGAACAATGACGCTATTGTGGTTCCGGTTGATTTTATGAGCACGGTTAATGAAGTGGCCTACATTTTAAATGATTGTAAACCGGAGGTGGTGTTTGTTTCGAAGGGAAAACTGGATGATTTGCAAGCCGCTACCAAGCAGTTGGATTATTCGCCCAAAGTGTTTGTAATTGATGATTATGAAGAATCCAATGCGGACGGTTTTTCCGAATTTCCAATCCTGGAATTTAAAGATGAAAAAACTGCGGTAATCATATATACTTCAGGTACCACAGGAACGCCTAAAGGGGTTATGCTTTCATACGCAAATCTCCTGGCTAATATGCAGGCAGTATCCAAAGATGTTAATATTTATCAGGCGGATGACAGGGTTCTGATGTTGCTGCCGTTGCATCATATTTTTGGACTTGTTGGAAATATGATATTACCCATGCACATGGGAGCGATGGCGGCAATTCCCCCATCCATGGCTTCTGAGGACATTATAAAAACATTACAAGACAATAGAATTACGCTTTTACTTGGGGTTCCTAGATTGTTTTCGGCTATACATAAGGGGATTAAAGATAAAATTAACAAGAGTAAAGTAGCCGGGACTTTGTTTGCATTAGCAGAGAAAATAAATTCGCGAGCGTTTTCTAAATTTGTTTTTGGTGCTGCCCATAAAAAGTTTGGGGGTTGTATTCGCTTTATGATTTGTGGAGGAGCTGCGCTTGATCAAGCCGTAGGGAAGGACTACAAAACATTAGGGTTTAACGTGCTCGAAGGATATGGTATGACAGAAGCATCGCCCATGATTACCTTTACCCGTCCGGGACATATTAAAGTAGGTTCTCCCGGTTTCGTTTTACCCAAATGTGAAGTGCAAATACGTGACGGAGAAATTGTGGCCAAAGGCGAAAACATAATGAAAGGATATTATAACCGACCGGAGGAAACAGCTGAGGTAATGAAAGATGGATGGCTGTATACCGGTGATTTAGGGCACTTTGACAAAGAAGGTTTTTTGCATATCACCGGCCGTAAAAAGGAGATCCTGATTCTATCGAACGGTAAAAACATTAATCCGGTTGAGATTGAAATGAAACTGGAACATTATGCTGCTTATGTTGAGGAATTAGGGGTGTACCAATCGGGCGATCAGTTTAAAGCCATTGTTGTGCCATCCAACGAATTAAAAACACGGTTTTCGGATGCGCATGAATTACACCAGCAGATTAAATGGAAGGTTTTTGATGAGTATAATAAGAGTTGTTCATCCTATAAAAAAGTAACAGATTTTACGGTTTTTGATGGAGAGTTACCCAGAACCCGATTGGGTAAAATCCGACGCTTCAAACTGGCTGATTTAGAAAAGGTAGAAGAAATAGAAGAAATAGCGGAAGTAAAGATAGAAAGCCGGGAGTTCAATATTATATCAGAATACCTGACTCAGGAAAAGGGTAAAAAGGTTCTTCCTCAACACCATCTGGAGATGGATTTAGGTTTAGACTCCTTGGATAAGGTGAGTTTGCAGGTATTCTTGAAATCATCATTTGGAGTAGATGTTGACCCAAGTGAGTTAGTAAGGTTTAAAAGTGTTTTGCATCTGAGCGAATTCATTCAGGAACACCGCAGTAAAATGGAGGTGGAGAAGATTGATTGGACCCATATTCTAAAAGAAAAGGTTCATCTCTCGCTTCCAAAAACGTGGTTTACAGGCAGGACACTGGTTAAGGTGTCCAAAGCATTCTTCAGTTTATATTTCCGTCTGAAAGGAAAGGGATTAAAGAATATTCCGGATGAGCCATGCATTATTGCACCGAATCATCAAAGTTATTTCGATGGTTTGTTCGTGGCCTCCTTTTTACGGAGCAAGGTTATTAAGAATACCTATTTTTATGCCAAGGAAAAACATGTGAGCAAACGTTGGCTCAAGTTTATTGCCAACCGCCATCATGTTATTGTAATGGATTTAAACAAAGATTTGAAAGAATCCATCCAAAAACTGGGTGAGGCCTTAAAGAAAAAAAAGAACCTGATTATTTTCCCTGAGGGAACACGTACCAAGACAGGTAAAATTGGTGACTTTAAGAAGACTTTTGCCATTTTGAGCCGGGAACTGAACGTTCCTATTGTGCCAGTATCCATAAAGGGTGCGTATGATGCCTTACCTAAAGGGAGTAAATTCCCCAGGCCATTTAAAAAGGTGATAGTCGAGTTCTTAGAGCCTGTTATGCCGGGTAAAGAAACTTATGAAACTATTTCCAATGCGGTACACAATAAAATTAGCAAGAAGCTGGCGGTGAATCCTGTTAATCTAGATGAGAGCGTTCGGTGATAGGGGAAGAAAATCGATTGTATTGAAGTGAAAAAAATAGTTATGTCAGAATAAGGGAGGGATTCATATGTGGACCCCTCCTTTGTTTTGAGTTTAAACCCGCAATATGCATTAGAAATCCTGTTACGCAATTAAACTACTTCAAAACAAGGCGTTTCACAGAGTTGCTTCAACTCACCAGAACGATGCTATGCCTCGTTTCAGCAACTCCTTGTTTTATCGTATTTTAAATACTTATTACGTACCTCTAATACATAATCCGGGTTAAATTCAATGCGGTAAGAAAGTGATTCCGTGTTTTCCACATATTTGTGCTACCTTTTCAAAATCAGGCTTCCCGGGTTCAAGATTTGCCAGCTCCTCGAACATTTTTTCTATTCCTGCGGGAAAAGCACTTGTAATCATTTGAGCCATTTCAGTCCCTACTACATTCCACGCATGTGGGATGTTTTTGGGGGCAAAGGCCATGTCTCCGGCATTTAACACACTTATTTCGCCATCGACCATTATTTCAACACTCCCTTTGATAACCCTGAATATTTCGTCTTCATTGGTATGGATATGAGGCGGAATCCCAACTCCAGGTCCAACATTGTCAACCCATTCAACAATCTGGTTGTTCGTGTCGCTCCCTAATAATTTATGTGTTTGAATATCACCAATCACATTGAGAACATCTCCTTCTTCTCCTCTGATAATTTTGGGATTTAACACTTTATCCATCTTGTTTTCAACTGTGGTCATTTGACTGCTTGCTAACATTGGTGCAACAGCCAATCCTAATCCCATTCCGGTTTTCTTTAAAAAAGTCTTTCTGTCCATATTTCAAGTTTTACTTAATTAGCAATTAGATCCTTCAAATATATCGCCTTGCCATTTTCCACGTTTATTTGGGAAATGTCAGTACCTAGGGTGCCTGATACACCCCATATAAATGGCCATTGAATATCTGTACCAGTTAATTGTTTTAGCTAAGATAGAAGGAACGCGGTTAGATGTAAATGTGATAATGGGGGTAAAACCTTAGAATTTGGAAACCTTTACACTTTTCTGTACTCGGAAGGCGAGTAGCCGATATGATTTTTGCAGAAAGAGCTGAAATAATCGGGTGAGGAAAAACCTAGTTCGTAGGCAATTTCTTTGGAGGGCTTGTCGGTAAATTTCAGTGCATGGCGGGTTCGCATGACAAGTTGTTCAATAATCAAACTTTTTGCATTTACCCCCAGTACTTCGCGTATGCATTCGTTTAAATAAGTGGATGATATATTCAGTATTTTGGCATATTCATTCACCTTTTGTATTTCGGTCACATGTTTGCTCAAGAGCCTCTTGAATTTATATACCAAAGTAGCTTTACTGTTGTGGTTGTCAATGGTCGATTTGATGTTGCACTGTCCATCACAATAGATAAAAAAAGTATTTATCAATGCCAGTATGGCATCTTCCTTATGATTCAGATTTGTAGTCAATAATTCATCCAACATTTCCAAAACAGCTTGTACCCTAATTTCGATACCCGGAGCCAATTGAGTTTTGTGTATGGTATCAGAATGCAAAATCCGGGCTTCATTTATTTTCAGTTTGTTCAGGAATGGCTCGTTCAGCACGTTATCTGACAGGTACATCACGTATCCTTTGGAAGAAATGTCGTCCCCTGTTAAAATTTTCCATTGATATTTGGGATTTAGAAAGAATAAGGTGTTTGAGATGTATTCATAGAAAACCCCATCAATCAATAATCCATCTATTGTTCCGGTTATCCAAATGATCGAATAGTAATTATTCTTTGGTTTGGATATTTCGTGTTGAACAATTTTTGATATTTTGATTTCGTTGTTTATCATCCAAGATTAAGTTTATCGATTTATTCATATGTTCCAACATATGTAAGCATTTGAAAACTTGAAAACGGCTCCGTTTGTTACAAGCAATTTTAATATATGTGTAATTAAAAGCTTTTATCCTAACAACTTAACATTTGTTGTAGTAAATTGTTTTGCATGTCGGTAAGTATGTCGCTACTAAGTGTTTTCCATCTTATTATAACTTATTACAATTATTTCCCGCAATAGCGTGAAGAATGCATGTTACGCTTTAATTTTGAAAAGTAGCGAAAGGAGGAATTATTAAGGCTTATTTTATGGGTTGAATACCTAACAGGATTTTTAAACCTGTTAGGTATGGGAATTATCATTATTGCTTAATAATTATTACTTAATAAATGCAGATTGTTTATTACGAAATAAATGTTTGTCCGGAGTTTTTGCTGATCAGTTATTGAGCATCATAACTTTATGACCTTGAAGGTTTTATTTATTTTTTTATCTGCCGTGTATACCCGAATGATGTAAATTCCACGGGCAATATCTTCACCGGAAGAGTAAGTACTATCAAAGGATAGATGATGATGTCCCACAGTATAATCAAGGTATTCCTTGTGGATTAATTTACCCATGATGTTGTAAACCTCAAGATGTAATCTGGAGTGTTGATCCAGATCATAGTCAATAAACAACTCTTTTTTGAATGGATTTGGATAAATTTTCACGAAGTTTGATGTTGATGTGTTGGAACCTGTGAAAGTGGGTATGTTATCACGATTGCTGCAAACCGAACTCCACATATCATATTTGTCCTTAAATTGGAACGATATATCGTGTTCTCCAAGTGTCGAAAATGGACATGAGATAGAGGCATCCAATACAAACGGGTTACTGGTGTTATCCGGAATAGAAAATTCCTGTACCAGGTTTGGGTCGTTGTCGAACACTACCCGGTAAGCCGTTATCACGTTATCCTCATAAGGAGCCTTTTCGGTAGGTAGCTTATAGAACAAATGGCTCATCACGCTGCTGTATTTGCCATGGTCGTCTTTATAGCAACAATTGAACGCATGCATCCCGTTCTCAATATTCGATAAATCGAAGTTGGAAAGGAATATGTGGGATTGAGCCGGTCCTATTGCTTGCGTTTGTTTGTTTACTATTTCATCATCGAACCAATACTCAAAGGTGGTCAGGTGACTTGGGGTAATCGGTTCCGGGGTATCCAGCTTATAAAAAAAGTGGGTATGGATACTGCTCCATAAACTGCTGTCGCTTCTAAAGCGTGCATTAAAACTGTGCATGCCTTTTGCAAGGGTATCCAGGTTTAATACCTCCGATAAGCTAAATGTTGGGGTGGATGATGATATGTTGGCCATTTGTTTTTCGTAATCATCGATCCAATACTCACTATAATTGATGTTTTGCGGAGCCAACGGTTTTTCCGCTTTCATCCGATAGAAGAAATGTGTCATCACGGGGCTCCACCGACCATGATTGTCGATGCTACGGAAACTTAACGAGTGCATCCCATACGATAAGGTATCCAGGTTAAAAACATCCGAAAATACGAGCATATCCGAAGCCGGAACGCTGTTGATGGTGGTGACTGCCCGGTTGTTTAGCCAGTATTGATAACCTGTAATGGTATGATTTTCGGCCTGGGGCAGTGCCGGAAGCTTATAAAAAGCATGAGACAGCACGGAACTCCATCTGCCAGAATCATCCTTACACCGGTAATTAAAAAAGTGCATCCCATCCGTTAGGGATGATCCATCCAGTGTTTCTGTAAAAATAAAAGTAGGTTCGGAGGCAGTGCCGGTTATGGCTTGTTCCATATCATCATCAAGCCAGTAGGTATAACCGGTGATGTTGGTTTGTCCTTTTGCTAAACCATATAACAAAAGTACGATTAAAAGTAGAAGTTGTCTCATAACAGCTTGGTTTAGCGGTCTTGTGCACGTACGTGAACTTCTACATCAAGTGTCCCATTTTCATTAAGAGTTGATTTTATCACTCTGTAAGAGATATGAGGGTTTTCAGGGACATGCTTAAAGGGGTAGGAAGTACCATAGATGCCAATGTCGGTTCCGTCAGAACCTGCACCTTTACCAGGGCTGGTGTCTTTTAGGTGGTAGTCGCGATTAAAAATATTACTTATGCCTGAAACATTGACAAAGGTATCAACTACTCTCTGCTCCATAATATTGTTGCCGTTGTTTATATTTCCCGAGCTTGGAAAATCTTGAGTGTAGCGAAATATATTATGGTTAAAAATAGAACTTGAAATGCCAGATAAACCAGATTGACAGATATAGTTGTTTTCAAAGACGCAACCTGTCATGGATGAAAAGTTGCCTAGAAATATGCTATTGGAGAAGTATGAGTCTTCGAAACGATAAACATTTGAATGAAAAATATTTTTCCGGATAACAACAGAAGGGCAATACCCGCCATTTAAGTTAACATCAAAGACACATTCTTCAATTATTAAACTTTGTGAAGTGTTTTTAACCTCTCCGTTGTATGATAGACTAACAACACTGTTAGAATTTCTCTTAAAAAAATAGCATCTGGATATGATTAAGTTATTTACTGTTTGATTTTCAGCATTTGTTCCAAATGTTAACCAGCCATGTAATCTAATTCCTGATAAGCTTCCTTTATCGGCGCCTGATACAATACGTAAATTACCATCTAAACGGGAAGCCGCTGTTGCTGCCACTGAGTCAGGGTGGTAACCCACCCCATAAATATGTAGGGATTTGTCGATAGTTACCTCGCCGATTTCGAATAACCCTCCCGGAATATAAACCGTGTCATTGTCCACGGCATTATCCAGTGTTTCCTGGAAGGTTTCGTAATAGTTGATATGGCCTTGGGAGTGCAGGGCAATATAGGGCTGTGCGTTTAGAGTAAAAGCTGCAACTAAGGTGATAAGTGTTAAGGGTAAAGTTTTCATCTCATTATAAATGATACTTTTCAATGTATTAGATGGAACTCGCTTATAATTACTATTCCGCAAAAAATACTCTTTAAATGCTCGTTTCATGATATTAAGTTTTAGGGATTTGTATTTACTCGGGGCGCGACTCGGAGTCGCATCCCGAGCGTAATTTATTTTACCTATCCTGGGCACTTACATGCACCTCTACATCCAGGGTGCCGTCTGCCTCAAGTTTTGATTTAATGTCTTTAAAGGAGATGTGCGGGTTCTCGGGTACATATTTAAAAGGAAGGGCAGTACCAAAGATGCCAATGTCGGTGCCATCAGTACCCGCATCTTTGCCTGGGCTTGTGTCTTTTAAGTGGTAATCGTAGCTATAATTTGGACTATTATTCGGTACGTTAACGAAAGTTCCTAATCCTATGTTTACGATATTGTATTCGTTGGCATCATTGCCATGTACCGGAAAAGTATATTTATACCGAAATATATTATTGTTTAGAGTAGAATTGGTTACGCCTCCTAGTGGATTATATCCATCGTAAATGTAGTTGTTCTCAAAAATACAATTTGAAACAGATCTAAAAGTACGATGATCCCAGCTTTGATTCCATAAAAAAATATTGTTAGAGAATAAAGAATTCTCAAAATTATTAACTCTTTCGTGTAATATATTGCGGCGGATAATACTTGAAGGACAATAACCTCCGGCGATTATTCCAACAACCAGACAATCTTCTATAATCGTACCAATTGAATTGTTTCTGATACTACCATTATAGGATAGAAATAAAACAGCGTTGTGAGATCCACTATGGAGATAACATCTTGAAATTAAGTAATTGTTTACAGTTTGATTGCTTTCGTCGGTTCCAAAAAATATTTGTCCAGAGAACCGGATGCCAGATAAACTCCCATTATCTGCTCCTGAAACGATGTATAAATTTCCTTCCAATATTGATTGTGCCGTAGCAGCAACTGAGTCAGGAAACCAACCCACCCCATATATATGCAATGTTTTATCAATGGTTGCATTACCAATATCAAAACCACCACCGGGGATATAAATGGTATCATTATCTAAAGCATTATCCAGTGTTTTCTGGAAGGTTTCGTAATAGTTGATATGGCCTTGTGAATGCAGGGCAATATAAGGCTGTGCGTTTATGGAAGTTGTAACAACTATTGTTACGCTAAAAAGAAGTAGTAAATTTTTCATCGGATAAAGTTTTAGGATAAACAATACACTTAATTTATTGCGGATTGGGGGTGGCTGTCAATAGGACCAAAAGCCAGTAAATGGCAAAATGGTCGTTTGGTGCCGTTGAACGGAAAAAATAGGTGAAATTTTGGGAAAACGAACAATTTACAATGCGTAAAGTGTAAGTATATAGAGGTTTGTGTATTAGTGAATCAATTGCGACTGACAGTAATCTCTAAATTCTTTGAGGCGTATTTTTGATATGGGGAGTTGAATTGAGCTACCGTTTTTGGTAAGTATGCAGTTTTTGTTTTTGGTTTCTACTTCGCGCAAATAAAATAGATTCATTATTGTGTTTCTGTCGGTTTGGAAAAAACAATGTTTGGCAAGTATGTTCTTCAATTGTTTTAAGGATATATATCCCGATAGTATTTCTTTATCTTCTGCATCAAAATATATATTGACCTTGTTGGCATTTGTACTGTCTTTTTTGATGTAAAGTATCTCGTTGATGACAATGTTCTTGTAGCCAGTGACAACCGGGACCATAAACCGGTTGCTGCCATTGTTGGAGAAAGGGCAGGAGGTAAAAAGCTGTTTTATTTCGTTCCTGGTTCTGTCCACATGAAATTGTTTGATAATATGATTTACCCTGGCATGGGTTAACGGTTTAGGGATATATAAAATAGTTTCGTTTGCCAGCTTTTCGCGCCAACTCTTTGTGTCGTTAGATAAAATAATCAATTGAGGAAAATTAAAATTGTTAGTCAGGCAAAGTTGAAACTTATTAATTTCCTCTTTGTTTAAGTTGTCAATGTCGATGAAAAGAAGATCGACTTTGTGGATAGCTAAAATAGCAAATACACATTCCAAGCTCTTTATTTTTTTAATGACAGCAATTTCAGAATGGTTTTGGATGGACTGTTCCAGTTTGAGTGACGACCTGCTGTAGATGATGATGGCATTGATGGGTTTCATTTTGACAGAGTTAGTGATTTGGTTTGAATATCATTTGTACAAAAAACATATGTTTGTGTATGTCAAAATTAAGATACTGCAGTTGTTTTGTCAACAGACATTTTTGGGTTTAGCTTTTGAAAAACTTTTTGGATAATTCCAAAATTGTCATTAGACTTCGCCTAAATGCCAATTCGATGATCAGAATCTAAACATTACTAAAACCCGCCATATGCTTTTCTATAAGGTTTGGGTGTATGTTTTCGGGTATTGGTTATGTGGATCACTTTTCGTTAAATTATGAAGTATAGCCATCCCCACTTGTTTTTGTTGTTCAATCAGATCTATATCGAATATAATTTTCTTGCTAAGCTTGCAATCATCACGAATCCTCTGATAGGCATTCAACAAGCATCCATCGGGATCCATCCATTCCAGGTGTCCGGGTTGTATTTTTCGCTATTGATATCTTTTTCAATGGTATATTCCGGGAGTGCGCCTTTTACCCAGATTAGTATGGTCATAGCCTATATTTAAAATCCTGGCTTCCGGGATCCAATCTTTTAAGATTTTAGAATGATAAAATCAGTCGTCCGTTCAAGTACCGTTTCCGAATCCACAACTTTATCTACAAATTTTTGGTGTTCAGCTTTGTGTTCAGCAAACACTTCAAAGCTATATTTCTGAAAGAAAGCTTCTTCGGTTTCAAAATAAACAACGGTATCTTTTTTCATTTCTTTAATGAGCATGGCCATAAGCACATAATTGGTTTTTTCGCAATCATAGCATTAAAACCATTGATCATATACACAAGTTTCCTGTGGTAATGAGCAATACTATCAATATTCAACTTTAGGTCGTTTGTCCACTTTATTAGTGACCTTTTTATAATTTATAAGATTGTTTATTTAAGGATCCTGTCACTACCACTTCCCTCCAAAAGTTTTCTGGTTAAACTTTATAGATCATAGGCACAAGAAAAGCTGAAGCTAATGAGATTAAAATTTAGTCGAATATTTTTGGGTTTATGTTTATGATGCCTCAAAAAACCAATGTAAAAGTAAATGTAAAATAATGGGAGCATCCTCCTACAGCTGATCAAGTTCACTTTTCACCAAACCTTCCACTTCTGCTGTTAATTCTTTTGAATCTCTTCCTTTGGGATCTATTGCGGGTAAGGCCGTAAAAGTTAGTTTTGTTCCAAAATTTAAAGGGAAATTTCCATATTTGGTCAATTCGCTGTTTCCGTCAATCACAAATGGAACGATCAAGGCCGATGGTGATGTTTTTACAAGCGCTGCAATTCCGGGATGCTGGAATTTTTTTAGCTTTCCGGTTTTACTTCTGGTTCCTTCCGGGAAAATGCTGGCGCTGTATTTTTCTTTCTCGATATGTTTGCCCAGTTTGGCAATTTCCATCATCGATTGTCTTCCGTTCTTTCGGTCGATTAATGCGGAGCCACTGTGTCTCAGGTTGTACGAGATGCTTGGTATTCCACTGCCCAATTCTTTTTTGGAAACAAACTTGGGATGGTGTTTTCTGAACCCCCACACGATAGGCGGAATATCGAAGGTGCTTTGATGATTGGATACGATGATGAGCGGACAATCTTGAGGTAAGTTTTCAAATCCCACAAACTTGATACGGGCACCTACTATTCGCAAGCCATACAACAACAGGAAATTGAGGATGTCCACCGACTTTTTTCTTAGTGGGTAGCCTCCTATAAAATTGCAACCAACCTGAATTACATGGAAGATAAGCAGTAATACACCAAAATAAATCCAATAAATAGTGGACAAGAAATAGGATAGGATTTTCATCATACAAGTATTCTTTAATAGGGCACAAAGGAACAATAAATAGAGTAATTAATTTCTATAATGATGAACAAAATTTTACATTGCAGCTTTTAATAATAATAAAATATACAAAAATATCCCAATTGATCAGGTTCAACAAGATAAGGGTACAGCTGCAATTGACAATGGGTTTGCTGATCGTATTCACAATTGGGGCCTTAGGGATTTTCCATTTTAATACGGTAAAAAGATCCTTGCTGAATGACTACCGCGAGAAACATTTTTATACCGTACTCGAGGCTTCCAAGAGTTCCTTTCAATCTATACTTCAAAAAGCTATCGAAACGTCGGAATTATTAGCTGAGGATCCTACCATTGTATCATGGTTTAAAGGTAAGGAGAAAGATGATGATCTTAAACAGCTGGCACTTCAGCGGCTGGATTATCTTTACAAGAATTATAAATACTCTACCGTATTTGCTGTGAGTAATCTAACAAATAACTATTGGAAGGAAGGGTTTGAATTAATGGATGTTATATCGGAAGAAGATAGTGATGATTGTTGGTTTTTTGAAGGTCTGGAAAATAAAATTAAAACCACATTAAACTTTGATTACAATCGCGAACTCAACAAAACGGTATTGTTTGTAAATGTATTGATGGGCGATTTGGAAGATCCTCTTGGTATAGCCGGGGTAGGAGTGAATCCATCTGTGTTGATTGATGAATTTAATAAGCATAAAATATCAGAAAACACTATTTTATGGCTCGCAGATGAAAAGGGGAAGGTTTTAATTTCGGAACGGGTTGATCAAATAAACAAGCCTTTGCAGGATTATTTGCCTGAACAGGTTGTTCATAATATAATTGAGAATGGTAATGCATCTGTAATTTCCGAGGCCGTGATCAATAATAAAAAAGTGGAAGTTGCTTTTATGCCAATTGCAACTACCCGGTACAAGCTGGTTGTTATGGTACCTGATGAAGAACTGGTTCCGGTTTTAAGGTTGATAGAGCAGCAAACCCTGATGTTTAGTGTGGTGTTTTTATTGATAACATTGGTTGTGGTGAGCATATTATCGCGCACTATAACCTTGCCCTTACTGCGACTGAAAGTTCAGAGTGAATCTCTTGCCGAGGGAAGGCTCGATTATGAGCCGGATCCGGCATTGATTAAGAGAGTGGATGAGATAGGCGTACTGGCCAAGACATTTGATGGTATGCGAAAACAATTGAGCGAGGATATCATCGAGATGAATAAACTCAATGAACGGCTGGTTAATGAGAAAAATCATCTAAAAGAGACGAATCAACAATTGAATAAGGCGCTGGCCAGCGCTTCTGAAAGCGAGCGACTCACACAGTCTTTTCTGGCTAATATCAGTCATGAGATTCGTACTCCCATGAACAGTATTATGGGATTTTCGGAGCTAATTGAGGTTACAGAAGTTGGATCAAACGATTATAAACAATATGCAAGTCTGGTTGTCAAGAGCGGACAACAGCTTTTGTCTATTTTAGATAGCATCATTAATTTATCAAAGATCGAATCGGGTGTTTTAAAACCTAGTTGGGGAAGGATTAATATTTCAGTATTGGTAAAGGAGACCTATGAAATTTACCACGTGTTGGCTAAGAACAGAGGGTTAAAAATGGTTCTGAGTCTTGAACGGAACGAAAAGGATTTGGAGATTCATACAGATGCTATTTTACTTCAACAAGTACTAAATAACCTTATTCAAAATGCAATAAAATACACTAATGCAGGATTTGTTAAAATTGGTTGTTACGAAAAAGAAGACCAATTGATTATATACGTTGAGGATACGGGCATAGGAATGTCATTAAAGGACATGGAGTATATTTTTGAGCCTTTCAGACAAATAGATAATATACACTCCAAAAAAACGGTGGGGGCTGGCCTTGGACTGGCTATTGTGGATAAAATTGCAAAAATATTAGGTGGAACAATTGAGGTTAGTTCCCAGCCTAAAAAAGGTTCGAGGTTTACCGTGAAACTACCAAGAAGTTGAACTAAAAATAAAATTGTATTCCAGCAGACAATACATGGTAGCTTTCATCCAAAAGTTTCGTGTCAATGTCAGCCTCTAGCATAAAAGTCATATTTCTTTTTAAATCAACTTCAAAGTTTATAGGAATCCAGAGTGGAGCCTTATTTTCGCCATCCATAAAAATAATATCCATATCTAAACCAGATGTTAACCGGGCTGATTGGTTTAAGGGAATAGTAAGCAAACCTGTGAGGTCAAGTCCAAGATCGTTGTTAAAGCTGTGAAACCCTGTAGCAACGGATAAATTCCTTTTTAACGCAAATTCCAGATCGGCTCCAAGGTATGTGTTTTCGCTAAATACATTAAACCTTAAGCCTAAATCTACCCCCGATGCCAGGCCATAACCGGCTTGTATAAACAGGAAATATTCTTGAGCTCCTTCATTTACAATAACCGCCGGCATAATTCCGACATTGAATTTCTTTGTGGAAAGTGTTTGTGCAGTGCCAAATATCTGGGCATTTATGGTTATAGCCAAAAATAGAATGGCTGAGGTCAATAATAATTTTTTCATGGTGTGTGTTGATGTTAGTTTGTGTATTATATTCTGAAAATAAATATTTACAGTTAGTCAATGAGGTTGATTTTATTTATTGATCGTATTCATGATAAAATTGGCAATTGATTTATCGGAAGAAAAGAGAACGCCATGCTGGTTCATAAAAGTAGATTCGTTCGAATTTAAATCAAGTGGTTGACCTTTGAAGTCACCTGCTATTAACCCTAGTTCAGTAAAAATACATGTAGTTGCGGCAAAGTCCCAAATACTGCCTCCTCCGACTTCTTTTTTGGGGAGCTTGAAGTAACAAGAGGGACTGTTTTCCATTACCCAAATAGAATTCATCGCTGCTCCACCGTGGTTGATACACTTGAATTCAACACAACCAATGGATTGGCTATATTGTTCTAATTTTGCTTTTATTTCATCAAATTTTTTGTGTTTGGTAAAACTCCTGTCTGTGATAAACGAAAAAATTCCTGAAGAATTGTTTAGAGCTAACTTTTGGTTGTTTTTGAATGCTCCGGTTCCTTTTGTGGCATGATAAAGATTCTTTTTAACGGGATCAAAAACAACACCGATGAGTGGGTCGCCATCTTTTGAAACCAGCGCTATGGAAACGGAATAACCATCCTTGCCTTCGGTAAAAGATAAGGTTCCATCCAAGGGATCGATACACCAGAATTGATCCTTCTCGAAACGGGACTTATCGTCGGTAGCTTCTTCCGTCAACAAGCCTAGGTTGTATTTTTTTATTGTAGGGGTAAGGTGTCTTAGGATAAGCTCCTGGCTTTTTATGTCCACCTCGGTAACCACCTGCGAAGCTAAACTTGTGCCGCCGGAAACTTTATGGAGGCCGGATTCAACAGGTTTCCGGTTTACTTTTACCTCTCTGTGGGCATACGTAGAAATCAACTCGCCGGCTTCTTTTGCCGCAAGGATAGCAGTATTGCAAAGTGTATTTAAGTCTTGCTCAGATAAATTCATTGCGCACTCGGTAATAATTATTAATAGGAGGTCATAGTCGGTTTAAACGGAATACTGATTACTACTTAGGACTAACTTCTCTTACTGTGAACTGTTGTCGTAATGCGACCTCTTTTTTCAGTTCTCATCGCTTGGTGCTTAGGCCTTCCAGCACTTCTCTGGTTATTCGTTCGCTGTAACCATTGATCTTCCAGTGCCCGGGGCTCCACCCTTTCAGGAAACGGTGAAAATCGGTCCAGGCGACAGGGTATAACGCACGCCACTCATTTTCCAGTTCTTCAAAGTCAACCATTTTACCATTGTTTTTCAGCGCAATTAGCAGCTCTTTAAAATAAAAATCCAGCACCCGCTGTTCGTACTTCTCGCAATCCTCCTCATACATGCAGCTACCAATAAAGTAGGCTACGTCTTTCATTCCACAACCGCCACCCACATACTGAAAATCAACTGCTGCTACTTGTTTGCCATCTTCAGAAAAACAAAAGTTAGCCAGTTTGGCATCGCCATGTACGAATGTCAGGTACTTAGCCTCGTTTAATTTTTTATCGATAAGAGCGGCAGCTTCTTTTAGCGTTTTATCTTCCATGATTTTTAACTCATCGGGGCGGGTGTCCAAATGCCAATAGGTTCCAATTTCCCATAGTCCCTCAGGTTTTTCGTTTAAAAAAGTAGCGTGGAAATGAGCCAGCCAGCTTAAGCAAGTTTCTACCTCCTGCCACGAAACGGTTGTTAGCCTTTCACCGAAACCGGAGGCATCCAAATCTTCCATTAGCATAAAAACTTCATGGTTTTTAGATTCTATGGTATAGATTTGAGGAACCTTACAGTTGAAGTTGCACTTGCTGGCAAAGTTTTGGTACCATGCCGTTTCCACTTCATACGATTTTACCTTGCGGAGATGCGAGTAATCCGTATTCCAACCTCGGGGATGTTTTTTCTTGTTGGGCATTTTAACATGCTTCGCAACCACACTTTTCAAGTTACAGTTTTCTAATCCTATTCGTACTATGCTTCCATAGCCGCTCCAAAGGCTTTGTATTTCTTCCAGAACATGTAAGTCGCTAGCTCCAGTGGCCAGAAGTGTTATATCTTTATAATGTTGATTCATGTTTAAGTTTTGAATGCACAAAGATAATATACTAAATAGAATTGTCTTAATGTTGTGGTTACCCACCGGCAGGCGGGGAGCCATGATATTATCAAGTAAAACCATAGTAACGAAAAAAATAGTTGTCAAAACGAAAAAAATAGTTACATTTGTTTTGTCAACATTATTCATGGTACAAAAAATTAAATAATGAGCTTACAAAAAATCACAAAACGCGAGGAAGATGTGATGAAGATTCTTTGGAAAGCGGGAAAGGGCTTTGTTAAGGATTTGCTGGCAGAGCATCCAGAACCAAAACCTCATTATAATACGTTCAGTACTATAATCAGAGGCCTGGAGGATAAAGGATATGTTTCGCATAAACCTTATGGAAATACACATGAATACTATCCTGCGGTTACCAAAGAAGAATACCGTAAAACGTTTGTTAAAAACGTAGTGTCCGATTATTTTGAATCATCTTATAAAAATGTGGTTTCCTTTTTTGTTAAAGAAGAGAAACTTAATGTGGATGATTTAAAAGAACTCATAGATCTTATTGAAAAGAAAAAAGAAGAGTAATGACTGCGTTTTTTGAGTTTCAGCTTAAAGTAGGCGGCGTATTGGCACTGATGGCACTGATATATCTGTTGTTTTTATCCAGAGATACTTTGTTTCAACGAAACCGTGCCTGGTTGCTTGGTAACCTTATTGTACCATGGATGGTGCCGTTGATGGCTATGCCGGTTCAGTTAAAAGAGTTTTTCTTTGGAAAAGAGCAGTTTGTTCAAAATACCCCAATACAAGAATTTGTAATCACTAATTATGTTGTTAACCCAGGCGTTTTGCCAGCTGTCCAAGCCAAAACAATGCATTGGCAAACTGTTCAATGGGTACTATTTGCATTGGTAGCATTAGTGTTATTGATGAAGTTGGCAATAGGCTGTTTTTCTGTTTTAAAACTCAGAAACAATTCCATTAAAAGTAATTATAAAGACGTAAGACTTAGACTACTTAAAAACGTTTCCATTGTTCCCTTTTCTTTTTTCAGAACCATTTATGCACCAAAAGAAATTGAACGCCAAAAAGATTATCAATTGATTTTGGAGCATGAATCTGCACATTGTAAACAGTTACATTCTATAGATATTGTGTTAGCCGAACTGGTGTTGTTATTTCAGTGGTGGAACCCTTTTGCATGGTGGTTACGAAAGTTAATTGCTCAGAACCATGAATATTGTGTTGACAGCAGCATGCTTAAAAAAATGAATGAACCCAGTAAATACCAATACTTGTTGGTGAACTTGTTATCGGCTAATCCCTGTTTGCATTTGGTGAATAGTTTTAACGGTAGTTTTACCAAAAAAAGAATTATCATGATGAATAAAAATAAGTCAAATCATATTCTGAATAGATTAAAATTAATACCGGTATTTGTTTTGCTGTTGGCAGGCGTTTCTGCTTTTACCAATCCGGAAAAAACAGCTGTGGATAGATATAATATTCAGGACAAACCACTTAATGAAGACCCATCAAAAGTGTTTGTTAAGGTTTTTAATGATGCAGACGCTGCAATAGATTCTGTCAAACAAGTAAAAGTAAGAGTTGTTAAAACCTTAGAAGTAGATTCTTGTAAAGATGTTGAAGTAGAAAATAGTACAGACGAAGTTGTTAGTGTATATGGCTTTACTGCTTCGGATAGTATTGTGATACATGGCAATAATAAATTGGGATTACATGGCGATGTGGATTTTAAAGTCGCCAAAGCAGGTCAGCCGCCACTTGTAATTATCAATGGAGAGGAAACTACGGTTGAAGTGTTGAATCATATAGAGGCTGAAAATGTTGAGGAGGTTATTGTTATCAAAGATGATGAAGCGGAGAAGTTATATGGCGATAAGGGTAAGAACGATGTTATCATAGTGAAGAAAAAGGAGTTCAATGGAGATTCAGCCAACGTGGAAGTACAGGTTCGAAAAGCCAAAAACATTCATGCAAATCACCCTGTTGTTAAGCTTGATAAAGGGAAAATGGGCGAATCTCTTTTAGTGATTATTAACGGAGAAGAAAAAACTGTATCAGATTTGAATGGTTATGATCCTTCTTCATTTGAGAGTATTTCGGTTCTTAAAGATGCATCAGCAGTTAAGATATATGGAGAAAAAGCCAAAGATGGGGTAATGATAATTACTTTAAAAGGTGATGATGTAGAACATATCAATAAGTACAAAAAAGAAAAGTACATCATTCGTGCACATGAGAAATTGCCAATGGATAAATCTAAAAAGAATAGCCAGGTTAATGACAAGCTATTATATATGATAGATGGTAAAATAGTATCGCAAAAAGAAGTTAATATACTGGATCCTGAGAAAATAGATAAAGTAGAAGTGCTAAAGGGGGAAAAAGCAAAAGAAGAATACGGAAACAAGGCCAGGCATGGGGTTGTAAAGATTACCACTAAAAAATAATGAAACGCTCGCAAAGTCATGCTGATGTTCTCGCGAAGTTTCGCTGATAAAAACACAAAACCTCGCAGGAAAATAAATCTGCGGAACACCGCCTTTTGCTTTGCGTTCATCTACGAGAAATAATACCTTTGATCGTTCATTAATGCTGGCAAATATGTTAGAAATCGTTTATCAGGACGAGTATTTTGTGGCTATCAATAAACCACACGGATTGTTGGTGCATCGTAGTCGGATAGCTGCAGATGCAGAAGAGTTTGCCTTGCAGTTAGTCCGTGACCAACTCCGTAGAAAAGTTTTCCCCATCCATCGTTTGGACCGAAAAACCTCGGGCATACTGGTATTCGCATTTGCTGGCGAAGTGGCCAGTAAATTGCAAGCTGTTTTTGAAAGCGATGAAACACAAAAGAAATATTTGGCGATAGTTCGGGGTTATTTCCCTGATGAAATATCGGTTGACTACCCACTGACCAACGACCGTGGCAAAACACAAGAAGCCATTACCGTTTTTAAAACATTAAGAAGGTCTGAATTAGATATCCCCTTTGGTAAGTTCATTACTTCGCGTTACTCTCTAATTGAAGCCTATCCTAAAACAGGTAGGATGCATCAAATCCGTAAGCATCTGAACCATTTGCGTCATCCAATTATTGGCGACCGCCCCCATGGTTGTAACAAGCAAAACAAACTGTTCAAAGAGCGTTGGGGTATGACTACCATGATGCTGCATGCAAGTGAACTGAAATTAACGCATCCTATAACCAAAGAACCATTGTTTATTAAGGCGGAAATGTTTGAGACTTTTAAAGAAATGATAAAGGTTTTGGAGTTGGTTTAACCCGCATTGTGCATGTTCTAATGCATATTGCGGATTCAACGGTATGTATGGAGGTAACCCTGTAAAATCCCTGTTAAAACTATACTTTATATTTTTGAATAAATGGGGCTAATGTTCTGATATACATATATATTCGTACGCTAAATTTCTTATTAACACAATTCAATGTGTGTTTAACATTGATTTATGTTGATATATCAAAAGTAAGCCTAATCTAATCTTGATTTACTTGACTTTTTGTATATAAACTAAGAAATTAAGGATAATGAGACTACTTTCTCTTTTGTTGTTTAACAATTAAATCCTTCCGTTATGAAACATACTTTTACCCTGATTGTCATTTTATTCTTTTTTTTGATTTCGGGACAAACTAGAGCAGCGGATTTCGGTGGTACCGTTTCGGCTAATACTACCCTTACCCTGGCCAACAGCCCTTATAATATCATTAGCAATGTAACCGTTAATCCGGGAATAACATTAACTATCGAATCCGGTGTTGAAATACGGATGGGAAGTAATCTCTATTTTCATGTGAGGGGAACCCTGAATGCTACGGGAGTAACTTTTACAGCAAATACAGCGACTCCTTCTCCAGGATATTACGACGGTATTTATGTCAGTTATTCAGGATATGCTGAGTTCGGAGATGTTAACATGGATGGTTGTACCATTGAATACGCTCGCCAGATGCATGTCCGGAAAGGTTCAATGAGTTTGGTTAATTGCACCCTCCAGAATTTTAGTGTCTATGGTTTGGATATTTATTCGGCAGGTACGGTTCATCTCGAAAACACCTCCATATCCGGAACACCTTATCCGATATATTTTAGAAATACCAACGGGGGGAATTTTACGGTTGGCCCCAATGTAACACTAACAGGAAATACCAATGATTTCATTTATCTGAATTTCAGGGATATCGATGAGGAGTTTACGATGTACAACCTTGATATCCCTTATTATTTTGATTCGGAACTCAGGATCACAGAATCCGGACAGCTGAATATTGAGCCCGGAGTTCAACTTCAAGGACACAGCAGTGCCTATATAAGTGTTAATGGAAGGATTAATGCTATTGGTGAAGAAAACAATCCAATTGTATTTACGACTCGTTCGGGATATACTTACTGGCGGGGATTCAATATTAACAATACAGCCATTGATTTAGACTGCATATTTAGGAACTGTATTTTTGATAATGCGGCATATAATAGCCGTTCTTATTGTGCTATGTCAATTTTTGATGCGTCACCAACGGTTGATAGTTGTAATTTTAGAAATAATGCTTACAACCTGGAAGTTCATGGACGAAGCTTTCCTGCTTTCTCCAACAATTCTTTTGGTGTATCTAATCAAACAGGATCAACGGCTTATAACATAGCGGTCGACCTTAATGCGGAACCCACGTTCAACAACGATACCTTATATTTTAATAATACAGAAGCCAGAGCCGTGGGTATTCTGGGTAATAATGTGGTTCATAATGGGCATTTGCGGCAACTCGATTTTGTAGGTATTGAAAACATTACCTACTTATTACTGACCAACGTTACCATTACCGAAACGGGATCTTTAACGATTGATCCGGGTATTGTTATAAAAAACGTAAGCAGCAGTTATAATATTTATGCCAATGGTACTTTAACAGGGGTGGGAACTGCGGAAGAACCTATTGTGTTTACGGCCCAAGCCGACGATGCTTATGGTAATCCAGCTGATACCAATAATAATGGAAGCGGTGCAGCGCTCAGTCCGTCTTCAGCTGGAAGAATCCACCTGAACAGTGAAGCGCTTTCAACAATGGATAACTGGCTGCTTAGATATATTGGATACAGTTCAAACAATTATGGGGTTTATGTTCGAAATAATAACGTTCTAACTAACTCAAAACTAAGCAATAGTTACCGGGCAGTCTATTTTGCGGAAAATGCGCAAATTGTCAACAATCATTTTGAAGATATAAATAGTTATCCCGTTAGCAGATTTGTCAACGAAGGCAGTCCGGTACTCATTAGTAACACGCTGGCCAATGCCAATATGAATGGTATACAGATTGTTGGCTTTGCCACGGACACGGTTACCTTGGAGCCCATGGATTTTGCAGGATATACGAATGTAGCCTATGTAATTGAAAACGAAAAGACTATACCGGCCAATGCGATTTGTAATATGGCTCCCGGAACGGTTATTAAATTTCAGCAGTGGGCTAATTTGGTCGTTAACGGAGGTCTGTCTGCTATGGGTACCCCAGCCGAAAAAATTGTGTTTACTTCTATTCATGATGACTCTGCTGCTGGCGATACCAATTTAAATGGAACCAGCAGTGCTCCCGCGGCGGGAAACTGGTATGGTATTGATTTCCGAAACGCTTCTCTCGATAATATTAACCAATTGGCTTATTGCGAAGTTCGTTATTTATATTATGGTATCACCACTACCGACTGTTTTGTGGACATGGAATCCGTACTGATGAATTTTTCTTCCATTAACGGTATGCGAATTTTTGGCAGTGCCAACCCATCTGTAACAAACTGTCAGTTTTATAATTTAAATAGCAATCCTATTTACATGGATATGTTTGCCGACCCCACTTTCTCGGGTAATACGGTAGCCAATGTACCTAGGATTGGAATTAGTCTTCGGGGTCAAGCGGTAACCGGGACAGTTCCGGTTAGAAGTTTTGCAGGTATTGATACTGCCACGTACATCATCGATGAAAATATGACAGTTAACGATCATCTGATTATTCCGGCAGGATTAACCTTTAAGTCTAATGCAGATAGAAGATGGTATGTTAACGGCCGATTGGACATTCAGGGAACAGCTACCAATCCTGTAGTGTTCACTTCTTATCAGGATGATACTTATGGTAAGCCGAAGGATTTGGAAGGTAATGGACTAGGAACCCAATATGAGAGAGGTTCGCACATATACTATTATGATGGCAGTGATGATAATAGCACAATAAATTATGCCATTTTCAGATATAGTGAAGATATTCCAATTAAGTGTTATAATGCTTCTCCCACAATTCAAAATACCCGTTTCGAGCAGTTTAATCGAAGTGGGATTTTACTGTCTGGTCTGAGTAGCCCTACGGTTAACAACAATGTATTTAACAATATTGCTTATCCGCTGAGCACTTCGTTGGCTTCATTCCCGGCAGTTCATAGCGGAAACGTTATTTCCGGAACAACCGGCAGAGGAATTAGAATCGTAGACGAAACCCAAACGCAGGATGTTACTGTGAGTAAACAGTCCTTTGCCGGAATCAATAATATTCCATACATCATGGGAACCTATACCATTGGCACCGGTTCAATTGTTACCCTTGATCCCGGAGTGGTATTTAAATTTGTCCAATATGGTTCTTTAAGAGTTTATAAGGGATTGATTGCCCAGGGAACAGCAGGTGAAAAGGTGGTGTTTACAGCCAATACCGACGATTTTTACGGAGGGGATACTTATAATGATGGAGATGCTAGTTTGCCGGGCAGAACACATTGGTATGGTATTTACTTCTATAATGAGGCCATAGATGCAGAGTGCATAATGGAGCATTGTGTCATTAAAAATGCAACATACAGTGCGGGGGGAAATAGTTGGGGAGCCATAACGTGCGATAACTCTTCCCCAACTGTTACCGACTGCTTGTTCGACAGTAATTTCTACGCTGTGGTATCGCGTAATACCTCTCAGCCTTCTATTAGTAATTGCGATTTTATAAACTTTGATCCCAATAATGGATTATCCGTGTACAATATTACATCCGCCAATGTGATTGATGTTCCCAATAGTTGGTGGGGTGATCCTACCGGGCCTTATCACGCAACGCTAAATCCAACAGGCTTGGGTAAGGCTGTTTCCGATGGAGTGACCTTCACCCCATGGAATTCTATACTGGGAAGCCCTGTCCTGGGTGACGTAAGTATGAACGGTGAAATTAAACCTTACGATGCTTCGTTGGTTCTGCAGCATACTGTGGGCAATATAACTTTGGATCCAACACCGCTTAGTGTCGCAGATGTATCCGGAGATGCTACCGTTTCCAGCTACGATGCTTCTTTGATATTGCAATATTCAATAGGACTTATTACCGATTTCAACAATATTCCTCCGCCAGCCGCAGGTTTAAAGTCTGCCGGGCCTTCAAGCGGACTGCATATTAGCGGTACAGATGTTGAAGTTTCCTCTTCTGTGTTTGATATAGCACTACAGCTTTCTGCTCCTGAGTCAGTTAAGGCAGTTGATTTAAAGTTGACTTCTAATCCTGCCCATATCAAACTGCGCGCTGTGGAATCAACCGAATTACCAGGCGGAACAATGCTTGCGAATGGTTACGACGATTCGACCGGAGATATTGCCGTTTCTATGGCATCTGCCCACAGCTTGAATTTGAATCAGACTGTATTGACATTGAAGTTTGAGAGAATTGGAAACGATATTTCAAGCTCGTATATTGAGCTTCTAAGAGCTTCAGCCAACGAAATAATCTCCGATACGCCATTCGAAATCGAGGTTATTTCACCTGTTTCAACAGGCGTCGATTTGAATTATGGAATCGACGATATTAATATGTACTATGCCAATAGTCTTCTGTTCATGGATGTTTCATCCGGCATCGCATTGCCTAATTCAACGGTTACCATAACCGATATGGGAGGTTCTGCTGTACACCAATTTGTTATAGAAGATATTGGATCAGGTCAACATAGCTTTAACTTACCGTTAAGTTCCGGTATTTATCTGATTACTATCAGAAACAAGGATTTTACCGTAACGCAAAAAATTTCGGTTAAGTAAATAGTAATCACTGAAGGCGGGTTGCTTTAACAGCTTCCCTTCCTTCTTAAAATTATAGCTATGGACACTAATTACAAAAATATAAGGCTGCTGCTAATGGGGATAATTTTATTCCTGGGCATAAGCTCTAATGCACAGACTTTAAATTTTAGTATCGAAAACTTAAGTATAGAGGAACGGGATACTTTTGTTGTTGCGATACGGGCAGATAGCGATCTAACTGGTGAAGATGTTTTTGCGTATCGGTTTCATATTACCTATCATACTTCTTATTTTGAGTTTTTAGAGGTAGAATCGGTGGGAAGTATGTTGCCGGGCTGGGGATTGCCGGAAGTAAACCTAACTTCTGCAGGGAACCTTCGATTGGCCGGTGCCGGTGCCGATGCGATGGTGGGTACAGGCGATATGATCTATCTAAAATTCCGGTCATTGAGATATGGAGGCGCTTACATTGGTTTTAATGCAAGCCAGAGTTACCTGAACGAGGGATCTCCAACTGCTGCTTACACCAGTGGTTTGATCAATGCGTCGCAACGCTCATTTCCGAATATAACACCGGACAGCGGTCAACTGTTTGTGGGGGATGAAATTGGCATCTCGGCCAGCGGTGGATTGGCACCGTACGTATTCGATACAGAAAACTCTGCAGTTGTCCAAATTATCGATAATAACACCTTGAGAGGGGTCGGACCTGGTGTAACAAGAACTTTTGTTACAGATGCCAACGCTGAAATAAATTATTCTACCGGGGTGTTCGATGTCAGGGCTATCCGCATGAGTTTTCAAAGTGGTATTTCCGTGTTTCCTACACAAACCGTGTTGTTGCCCATCTTAATTGAAGTGGCACCGGGTACACAGGTGTATTCCGGTACTGTGGAAATATCGTATTCAGGAGGCCTCGTGCCTTCCGAAGCGGCATTGCAGCAAGGAGACTATTCGCTTTCATTTGAAAAAAGGATGACGGACCGACTTGCTATTTCCTTTGCTTCGGGAACACCTGTCACCGGAAGCGGTGTGTTGGTCTATGTCCCTATGCTTGGGATTACGCCGGGGAACAAATCTATTACTTATACTAGCACGGTATTTAACGAGAATCTGTTATCATTTAATACCAACAATAATCTATTGGTAAATACATTACCTAATATTGCCATTGCTCCTAATTCCGGATCGTTAATGTGGGGTGAAACTATAAACCTATCGGTGAGTAACGGAACACCTCCATATAATTTCACGGTTTCCGATAATAACGTAGCTTCGGTTGATGCTTCGGGAGTGTTTACCGGATTAAGCGGGGGACAGGTTGCCGTTTCGGTGACGGATAATATAGGTGCTTCAACCACATCGGGTGTTTTTACGGTTAACGATCATACATTAACCATTAATAATACAGATGGAGACCTGGACAGTGATACACGTGTTGCAGTCAGTTCTTCACAATTACCTGCCGGAAGAAATATTTTCAGCTTTGAAGGCACTATCACCTATCAAAGTGCTTATTTGGACTTTGTAGGAGTGGAAGGTGCCGATCCGGGTATGTTAATAGAAACCACAATGGCTGCAAATGCCGTTAATCTTGCAGGTGCCAGCACTTCTCCGATCTCATCAGGTAACCTGTTTTATCTGTTGTTCAGGATAAAGAACGATCTGAATATTTTATCCAATACTCCTGTTAGTTTTAACGGATTCAGTTTCAATGAGGGAAATATAAACTCGGTGTTGGCCAACGGCGTTGTTACCCGTGTTGCACAGGCAACGTATCGACCGGTAGCTGATGCAGGTGCTAACTTTTCGGTTAATGAAAACAGCACTGTGCAATTGGATGGTTCAGGTTCCTACGATAATGATGGAGACCCCTTTACCTATGAATGGGGAGCGCCACAGGGAATAACCTTGGATGATCCAAATATTGTCAACCCATCGTTCCTGGCTCCTGAGGTGAATCAGAATACTAACTACCAATTTAGCCTGGTTACCAATGACGGAACCAGCAATTCAGATACCTCATGGGTTACGGTTACCATATTGCAGGTGAACAAAGCACCTGTTGCCAATGCAGGGCCGGATATGTCCTATCCTGAAGGAACCAACGTAGTGCTTGACGGAACAGGTTCAACTGATGCGGATGGGCAAACATTAATTTACAGCTGGCAATCTCTGGACGGTACAGTGCTATTTAACCCTAGCAGTTCTAATCCAAGCTTTATCGCACCGGAAGTTCAAAGCAATACTACTTATCAGTTTGAATTAACGGTGAACGATGGAATTGTTGATTCAGAGGCCGATACTGTTCATATTCTGGTGCAGCATGTCAACAAAATACCAATTGCTCATGCAGGTGTAAATCAATCGGTGAACGAAGGTGATCCTGTTCAGTTAGACGGTTCCCTTTCTGCCGATCCTGATAATGAGGACATCACATATTTATGGACAGCACCAG
This sequence comes from Saccharicrinis sp. 156, assembly GCF_050589685.1. NCBI lineage: Bacteria > Pseudomonadati > Bacteroidota > Bacteroidia > Marinilabiliales > Marinilabiliaceae > Saccharicrinis > Saccharicrinis sp. 156. The sequence goes on along the minus strand of NZ_JBNGOS010000007.1, from coordinate 68,339 downwards.
CGCAAGTAACCTTGTCGTCCAACACAGTGGCACAACCTACTTTTACAGCACCAAGTGTGAGACTTGATTCTGCATTGGCGTTCTCCCTGGTGGTTAACGACGGGCAGAGTAATTCGATTCCGGATGAAGTTATCATTTCTGTTTTAAATACGGATGTATTAAGTGATGAGGCCGATATCCTTGATGTTACACTAACGGATATGTTATCGGCAGATATCGATGCAGTAGCAGCGACAGTTTCCTTGAATATGCCATATGGATATGATATCAGAAGTCTGTCGCCTGGTTTCGAATTATCAACCTGGGCTACCGTTAATCCGCCGAACGGTTCTAACAGGGATTTTTCGGTTCCTCAAATTTATGTGGTGACAGCAGAAAACGGAACAACATCCAAAACCTGGACCGTTGGTGTTACTGTGCCGGAAACAACATTATCAAGAAGTATTGCAGCCGGCTGGAACATGCTTTCATTGTCGCTTACGCCGAATAATGTGGCAATTAATGATGTGATGTCGAGCCTGACATTCGAGAACCTGGATTATTTGAAGTCGCCTGTGGCATCCACCACTTATTATGCGGGGTTCGGTTGGTTTGGCGATTTGAATGAATTCCCGGCTTATCTGACAGTACGTCTTAAAAAGGCCACTGCAGGAACCTGGCAGGTTGCAGGAAGTGAGATCAATCCTACACTGGAATCCATTCCGGTGGTTTCGGGTTGGAACAGTTTGCCATACCTATTGAATGCAGACGCAGCCATCAATGATGCAATCTTATCATCGTCCATTCCATCTGGCGATATCCTGATAAAAGGTGAAGCAGGAGCGGCAATTTACTTCCCGGGCACTGGCTGGGTTGGCGATTTAAATACGATGGAAGTGCTGCATGGATATAAAATCAATATGCAGTATCCCGGAGTGCTCAGGTACGATGCCTCGGCGGTTGGAGGTGCAGTCCCTCCATCGGCTCAAATGAAAAAAGCCGTTGCCAGCAACGATTTTGGAAACGACTTTAGGTATTCTGCTAATCTGGTTGGAGAATTTGTAGATATGGACAAAAAACCGATTACCAACGTGAATGATCAATTGAGGGCGTATAATAATGGTGTTCTCTGCGGGGTAGCCACGGCAACCTATGTTTCGGATTTGGGAAGACACATTTTTGTGCTTACCTATTATGCCAATAATAATGGAGAAACCATTGAATTTAAATCGGTTCGTGAAGGGCATGAAGCAGACATGTTTATTTCAAGGGATTTTGTTAAAGACGATATAATTGGAAGCGCTTCGAATCCTGAACAACTGGTATTGCCAATAACAACAGGCACGAAAGGTCATGGACAAGGAGGATCGATAAGGATTTCCCCTAATCCTGCGAGCGGTTATCTTAATATCAATAGTGAAGAAGAAATTCTACTTGTTTCTGTTTATAACTCTATTGGCAATAAAGTAATGAATCAAGAAGGTTTGGGTAGGGACATCCTGCTTAATATCGAGCTATTGCCAACAGGTATCTATTACATCGAAATTACCGTTACCAACGGAGTTTATCTGCATAAATTCATTAAAAACAGTAAGTAATGGGAAATAATAGTTATACAATTCCGAAAAAGGCAAGTTCAAGTCTATCTGCTAATATTCGTTATGTTGGCAAGTGGCTTCTGCTTTCCTTCAGTTTATTAATGAGCATTCAAGTCGATGCTACCATTAAATTGCCTCCAATACCGTCTGTCGATGAATTTAATCGGATCTATGAATATGATTCGGAGTATGCGATTCGGGTGGATCTGAACGGATCGTTCCTGGAATCCGGAACCATTATCGCATATATGGGAAACCAGATACGGGGCGCTCAAACACAACCGGAGACCTTTCCGCCAACCGGCAATAAGGTTTATAAATTACGTATCTACAGTAATGAATCTTCGGGGGAGACCATCACGTTTAAATATTATGATTTATTCGGAGATAAGATATACGATATAACGGAAACTGTGAATTTTGTTCCGGATGAGGTTCCCGATTTAAGTAACCCGGATATTTTTAATGCGTTTTGTCCGGCTCCGGTGGTGGCCGATTTGTTATTGCCTGTGGATAACGCACCCAATACCGACAATAGGGTTACCTTTTCGTGGCAGGGTTCTTCCGCGAATACACATTATGGATTGTTGTTGTGGGAAGATGGCCAGCCCGAACCTACTGCACCATATTATTCCGGAATAAAAGGTACCAGTACCACAGTTTATAATTTATTGAATGGAACCACCTACAACTGGCGCATCATCTCCTATAATGGTTGTGATGATGACCTCAGTTCTGCCTATTCCTTTACGGTGAGGGAATTGCCCGACCTGATAGTTTCAGGTATCACCACTCCGCCAAGTGTGGAATCAGCTACCAATTTTACGGTTCAATACACCGTGCAAAACCTGAATGCAGGGCCAACTATTGAAAGCAGCTGGTACGACAGGGTTTATGTTTCGGATAACGAAACTTACGAGCCTACCGATTTGTATTTGGGCAGGGTTTTAAACAATACTACTGTTGCGGGAAATGGTTCCTATTCCAATTCCTTGGAAGTACTGTTACCGGCAGAATATGAGGGTTCGTATTATATTTTTGTGTTAACCGATTTTAATAATAACGTTAAGGAAACTGACAATACCAACAATGCTACCGGGCAAACGCAAGCCTTAAACGTTACCCTTAGAGCTTTACCGGATATTTCTTTGGCAAACATTACTGCGGACAAAACTTCTGTACAACCAGGTGACAGCATTGAGGTTTCCTGGACGGTAGAAAACAATACGGGGGTGCCCGCCATTGGTGGTTGGTCAGAAAAAGTATCTCTGAACAACCTAAGTGGATTGAAGATACAATTAGCAGGAACCAATGCATATGAAGCAGACCTGAACGCTGGAGCAAGCGTTCTGCGTAATGCCAAGTTTAAGATTCCTAATTCGCTGCCATTCGCTGGTGATGTTTATTTAGAGGTGAAACTGTTCCCGGATGCGGCTTTAATCGAAAAACCGGGAGGAGCGAGTAATAATACCCTGGTTTCCACCTCACCTGTAAATATTGGAAGCCAGTTGTTTTTATCGATTCCTACAAGCTCGTTGGTTGAAAATTCTACTTCTTCACTAAGGTGCATTGTTTCGCGAAGCAGTAATCCGGCCACACCATTGGATGTAAGTTTATCAACCGATGTGGCAGGTCAAATTACCATTCCTTCAACTGTAACTATCAAACCAAGTAGCTATTCTGCTATTTTTTATCTATCTGTTGTAGATAATGAAATATTGGATGGGACGCGCAATGTTCAGATTACAGCTAACGCTCCTGCGCATAACGACACAACTGTCAACTTTTCAGTTTACGATAATGAGGTAGTTTCTTTAAGTGTTGCGTTTGATAAACCAAGTGGAGTGGAAGGCGACGTGTTGACACTAACAGTTACCCGAAATTTGGTTACGGATCAAGATGTAACAGTTAACCTGTTTGCCAGTAAAAGTAATCAATTAGAGTTTGTTAATAAGTTGGTAATTCCAGCTAATCAGGCTTCTGCCAATGTTCAGGTTACCCTGAAAGATGACCAGGTTGCAGAATTAAACGCTGATGTTTCTGTCAGTGCAAGTTCTCCGGGAATGAATCAGGGCAGTGGGGTCGTAACCGTGATTGACGATGATGTACCTGGAATAGAACTGGAAATTCTTTCGGATTCAATTTCTGAATCAGGTGGGCCTTATGCTGCGTGGGCTATTGTCCGAAAAACCGATACGGAAGACAAGAGTGTCAGGGTAAGATTAAGCACTAATATTCCTAACGCATTATTCTTTCCGGATAATATATATTTGCCTTTGGGAACAGGGGAGAAGAAGTTTAACCTGGGAGCCATTGATAATGGCTTAGCGGATGGAACCAGAAATGTTGTACTCACCGGTGCTGTCTACTTGTCATCATGTAATTGTAATACCACAGCTGATAATGGAGGTGTGGTTACTGACACGATTGCTATTATCGACAATGACGGTCCTTCGTTGTCGGTTACTTTTAATCCTTTATCGATGGCGGAGGGAAGAGCTGATGCCGGAAAAGTTAAAGTAACCAGAAATACGGCAACTGATTCACCGCTAACAGTTATGCTTTCGCACAATGATGCAACCGAAGTACAATTGCCGGCCACCATTATTATTCCACAAGGCTCTGTATCGGCGGTTGCTACTATTGCCACAGTTAATGATAATGTGGAAGATGGAAACCAACAGGTTACCATAAAAGCAGAAGCTGCTGGCTTTTCTCCTGGCATCGGCTGGGTTTTTGTTACGGATCAAAACAAACCTGATTTAGAACCCAAGCGTCTTGTTGTAACAAATACCGAAATTGTCACCGGACAGCAGATAGAGGTAAAATGTGATGTGTTAAACAATGGCTTTGCTCAATCCCCTCAAGGTGTGAAGGTTGGAGTGTACCTCTCTGATGACCGACTGGTGGATGATAACGATGAAGAACTGGGACTGTTTGATATTGACATGCCAATTTTACCGGGTGATTCAATCCAATTTTGGGAACTGGTTACCGCACCGGAAACAACGGGTACATACAACATCATCGTTAAAGTAAATCCTAAATCAAATAATACAGAGTTGGTTTATATCAATAACGAGTCAAATCCTGTTGAAATTGAATTGGTACCGAGCTATAATGGAACAGCCAGTGTTGCTGAGGAACAGTTTGTGACGGCTCAACCTGTCACGATTACTGGCTCGGCAACTACAGTTGGTGGTAATCCAAAGCCAAATTCTGCTCTGGATGTTTATCTGATTGCCAATGGAATCAGGGAAGTGATCGAAGTAACTACCGACGCGTCGGGTAATTTTACCACTGTTTTTGAACCATTGGCAGGAACATCGGGTCACTATATTGTTGGTGCTTGTTATCCAGGACATGGGCTTTCTGATGTGCAGGATGAATTCGATATTTTGGGTATGAAGCGCCTTGGTGTCAGGTACCTAATATGGGATATCCTATTGAATGTTGATAACCCGGGTACGCTCACCATGCAAAACCTCAGCAATGTAGATCTGACAAATGTGATTTTTACCCCTCAGGATGTACCAGAAGGTTTTGAATTGGAAATTGATACCATTGATGTGTTGCCCGGTTCAAATTCCGCCCAATTTAACTATAACATAGTGGGAAGCGTGCTGACCGAAGGTAATGATTATATTAAGATTCCGGTTAAGGTAAGTAGCGACGAAGGCGTAGAGCACAACTTTATACTCTACTATTATTGTCAGGCACAAGCCGGACATATCAAGGCTTTGCCTGCCAGTATTAACACTACCATGACCAAAGGAGTATCCCGTTTGTACGAAATTTTGATTTACAACGATGGTGCGGGTGAAACAGGAGAAGTAGCCATTGACATTCCTGAATTTGAATGGATGACATTGATCACACCTGATACTCTACCTACCATTCTGTCGGGTGATACTGCTTCGGTTACGCTGCAATTGTCGCCAGGCAATGATATTCCGCTGAATACGCCTATTTCGGGAAGAATTGCGGTTAATATTGATAATGGAAACAATTTGAGCATTCCGTACAGGATTGAAGCTGTATCCGAAGAAACAGGAATCCTGGTGGTAGATGTAATCGACGAATATACCTACTATACGGATGAGGCTCCGCATGTGGAGAATGCGCGGGTTGTTGTCCGTCATCCGTTTACCGGAAAAATAATTGCGGAAGGATTTACCGATACGGATGGCTTGTTTACAGTGAACGATATCCCTGAAGGATCCTATCGCTTGTATGTCGAAGCCGATAAACATGAAGGTTATCAGAATATTATTTTGATTGATCCGGGGAGAACCAATAAACAAAGCGTCTTCTTAAGCTTCCAGGCGATAACATATACCTGGGAAGTAATACCTACCGAGATTGAGGATGAATACCAGATAGATCTGATCATGGAATTCGAAACCAATGTGCCAGTGCCTGTGGTGACTATCGAGATGCCTAAGGTAATGCCGGCTTTAATTGGTGACGAAACATACACCTTCCCGGTTACCTTAACAAACAAAGGATTGATTACGGCCAATGATGTTGAATTGACTTTGCCTACCGATCCCGAATATGAATTTATTACCAACTATACCACTATGGATCTTTTGGCCCAACAGGCCATTCAGGTGCCTGTTATCATGAAGCGAAAAGATGCTTCTCTTAAATCTGGTGCTGCTGCTCAGGCTGGAGGAAACTGTACCGACTATGTGGTAGTTGTGTATGAGTGGATTTGTGGTGACAATGGACGTTGGCAACAAGGTAACGCTTTGTTTAGTTATACAGGAAGAGTATGTTCTGGAGATGGCGGTCCTGGCGGCGGCTGGGGCTGGGGTCCCGGCGGCGGAGGTTATGGTCCTTCTCGCGGTGGTGGAGGCGGTGACTATACATCGTCTGATTATACACCTGCAATTTCATCTCCAACAACCAGTTGCGATGAATGTATTGAAGCATTGGCAGTTAATGCGATAGGTTGTTTAGGACCATATGGAAATGCATTTGCTTGTGGATATTCATTTGCCGATGGTATCTCGTTGAAGGATGTCGTGATGTGTGGTTTAGGATTTACACCTATCGGCTGTCCTTTGGCTATACTGGATGCCTTAATCACTTGTTACGGCTCGTTTGGTGGAGGACCTCCTGGTGGTTTCGGTAGTATTGCTTATCCGTTGAAGAGTGTACAGGCGGGTACAATACCACCAATCATTAAACAGGCAGCAAACGACTTGCAGTATATTCAGTTCCAGATTGATGCCACGTTCAGTTATCTGGACATGTATTTCGGAACTTTGGATTGGAAGAGCAAGGAAAGCATTCGTGACTTTGCTGACGCCGTTGAGCCTTATCTGAACAGCGAAATTGTGATACCTGTAGGTGCGGTTCAGACGATTAAGGATGTTATGGATGGAGCAGATATCACACCTGAAGAAATTGATGTTTTTGTAGCCAGATGGAATACTACGGTTGCAGCTTGGAATGCAGGGGTGACTTCTCCTAATGGCGAATATCCCGACATTGTTGATCAAGCGGTATTAAATCAGGCTTATGCCGATGTGCAAACCGTGATTGATTATGCCGATGGCAGAGGTTTTGCTACCATCGATGATATGTATGACGAAAGCATGGTGACCATCGAAGAACAGATTGATGAGAAACGGGGTAGTGTATGCGCTTCGGTAACCATCAAGATCTCTCAACGATTGACGATGACCCGTGAGGCATTTGAGGGTACGTTGACTATTTTCAACGGAAATGAGACTACCGATATGCAAGAGGTTTCGCTCGATTTGGAAATTAAAGACGAAAACGGAAGGTTGAGCAATGACCTGTTTGAGATTGAAACAAAAGCCTTGGATATCCTGACCGGTATTGATGGAACAGGTGTGCTTGGGGCTGGTCAAAAAGGTAGTGCTACCATCTTGTTTATACCAGAAAGGGGTGCAGCTCCAACAGTGCCGAAGAGTTATTCTTTCGGAGGAAGCTTCTCGTACTTGGATCCATTTACAGGCACAACGGTTACCAAACCTTTGTTCCCGGTTACCTTGGATGTACATCCATCTCCGGATCTTACCTTGCATTACTTTATGCAGCGAGATATACTGGGCGATGATGCGTTGACTGAGGGTATTGTTGAGCCTATTGTTCCTGCCGAACTGGCATTGATGATCGAAAATAATGGTTTCGGTGAGGCAAGAAACGTGAATGTGGAATCCTCACAACCAGAGATTATTGATAATGAAAAAGGTTTGGCCATTCATTTTGAGTTGATTGGTTCAAACCTTCAGGGACAACCGGCTCAGCTTGGTTTGATTGATATACCGTTTGGTAATATTGGTCCTATGTCTACGAAGATCGGACAATGGTGGTTCACATCGGACTTGTTAGGTCACTTTATCAATTACGAAGCCCATCTGACCCATTTAGACAGCCGTGGAAATCCTGAGCTTAGTTTGGTAAGTGGTGCCGAATTGCATGAGTTGATCAAGAGCATTAGCGTATATGGAGCTCAGGATGATGGAATCAACGACTTCCTGGTGAACGAGGTGCAGGATTCACATGAAGTGCCCGATGCCATTTATATCTCGCAAGGACAAGTTGTGCTAGATGTGGAAGAAGCCCGAAACGCAGTAAGCACGGGTCTGCCAACAACCGGTACATCGAGACTGTATGTTTCACCTGAGCATATTGGATGGAATTATTTGAAGATCAATGATCCGGGCAATGGTGCTTTCACCATTGAAAGTATTGTACGGGTAAGCGATGGTCAGGAAATTCCGTTGAATAATATGTGGCTGACCCATGTTACCTTGCCGGATGGTAAAGAGCCGGTCTACGAAAATAAACTTCATTTTGTAGATAATATTCCATCTATGGAAACTGAGGAATATATTATTACGTGGAAGGTGAAGGTAGGCGGTGTGCCCAGAATTGTGTCCATTACCGGCTTGCCAACATCCATGGTAACCGAGCAGGTTCCTTCAGCCATTGTTACGTTCAGCAAACCGATGGATGGTTCAACGTTTAATTACGAAGACTTGACGTTGAGGCTTCAAGGAGGTAATGATATTATGGATGCGTCTGTAAGTGTTACACAGCTCGACCCTTATCGTTTTGAGATTGATCTTACTTCATTAACAACTGGCGATGGATATTATGTGTTGACCGTTCAGGTCAACGAGATTTATGATCAAAACGGTGTTAGCGGAGATGCCGGTAAAAATGCTTCGTGGACACAGTTCCTGGGAGCTCCTGCTATCGTGCAATTTATAGGATTGCCGGAAACCTTATCTGGTCCTCCATTCAATAAACTCGATATTGAGTTTAATCTTCCGGTGGATATTGCAACGGTAATTCCAGATCGCTTCAGTTTAACCAATAATGGTGTTGTGGTTGAGGGTAACCTGGCGGTGGCTCATGTTAGTGGAGATACTTTGTTCACCTTGTCCGGGTTGGCCGATTATATGACGGAAGATGGAGATATTAAGTTGATGGTTGATTTAACGGGTATTGTGAGTTTGGCAGGAACTGCCGGGTTGATTGAGCAAACAGTTCAATGGGAGGTAGATACAACGTTGCCTGCCATAGTTGAAGTGAGACCGGATCCTTCTAAAGGATTTGATTGGCAACATTATAGCAACTTTGAGGTATTGTTTAGCGAAGGTGTCACCAATTTCAGTCTCGAACAGGTTGAACTTTGGAAAGATGGCCTGCAGCAACCATTATCGCAATTGCATTTGGATGAACTGAATCCAAGTAAATATCTGATATCTGAATTTAGGTTGTTGACCTATTATGAAGGTGATTACACTTTGATTATTCATGTTGAAGAGGTCACTGATAGTGCAGGGTTGACGGGTGTTGAAGCTTATGAGTTCGAATGGACTGTGAATCGTGATCTTCCGGCTCCGGTAGAGAATTTGCGTATTGTACCCGATTTGGGAATCTCTGATTCTGATGGCGTTACCTCAACCAAAGAACTTTCCGCTGTGATGAATGTTCCTGAGGATGGAAATGATGTTGAGATTTATTTGAACGATAATGGCTTGCGCACCCAGTTAGCTGTTGTGCTTAATGCAACAACGGGTGAGCTCACTATTCCGTTTACCGTTCCTACCGGAGGGCATATGGAGATTGAGGCCCATAGCGTTAATGACACGGGAGATCCGAGTATCGTATCTATTCCGGTATTTGTGGATGAGGCTCCTTTAACAGCTGTTGTGGTAGGCGTACCAACTAAAGCCGCAGAAGCACATCCCGATCCTATAAACATTGTGTTCTCCAGAAATATCCTGGAAAATTCTATCAGTACGGATGTAATTGATATTTTATATAACAACGTACCGTTGAGTTTACCCGGAATCGCTATCGGTCAAGTTTCTGATTCTATCTTTAGCGTGAGTGGTTTGAACCTGCTTCCGATTGAATCCGGAAATTATATGATAGCCGTGGATATAAGAGGTTTACATAAGCAAACCAGTGGAATAGGAGGTGCCAAAGTAGTTGAGGCTACATGGCGATTGGAAACTACCAACCGGGAGCCAATGGCCGATGCAGGCGTTGATTTGTTAATCACTGCTGCAGGTGCGTATCAACTGGATGGTTCAGGTTCAATGGATCCTGATAACGATCCGTTGACATACCGCTGGTATGCACCGGATGGAATCCAGTTGAACGATTCCTCATTGGTAAGCCCTGAATTTACTGTGCCAGGAGCCTTGAGTAATGATACCTATACTTTCATACTTTCAGTTAACGATGGTAAAGTAGTAAGAACAGATAAGGTGGATGTGGTTGTAAGTATTCCGACAAATGCCAAGGCGCAATTACATGAATTCTCAATTCAAGTGTTCCCGAATCCATCCAAGGGTACTGTTTATCTTTCTGGTGATCTTGGAAATGCTAAACGAATTCAGGTGTTTGATATGAGTGGGCGTTCGGTTTATTTAAGTGGACCTGTTGAAGGAATTCCTGTAGAACTTGACTTGAGTCATTTATCACAGGGTATGTATAGTGTTCTTGTGTTTATTGATGATATTGTTCTCACTAAGAAAGTGGTGATAGCGCCGTAAAGTAATTTTTCAATAAAGGTTGAACCCACGGGTTTCCCGTCTGTCACCGGACAAGGCACCCGTGGTTAATCATGTTAAACCCCGAATGGGGTTTATATAAATGGTTACGGATGTAATAAATTATAATTTGGACTAAGACTAAATATTATAACTGATTCTTAATTCATCTAAATTTAACCAAGGAGTGGTAAAATTTGAATTACCCTAGGAGAAAACCCAAAGGAAATTACAATAAGAACCGCACCCCCCAAGGGGTTGAATTTTTATTAGGATGAGATTCGTAATTTTAACCATGAGATGGAGGGAATATCAATTAAAACCCTCCATCTTTTATTTACCCATCATTTTCGGATTAATATATACCATATTTCGTTTTCTAAATCCATATATTTAAACTTGATAAAACTGAGTTTAAACCTATATGTTTATGAACATCTATAGTAAAAGAAGGACCTCCCGAAAACGATATAATATTTTAGCCCTGATTTTTGGAACTGTGGTTATCAATTACCTTGACCGCACCAATATCTCCGTGGCCGCATCAGCCATGAGCGAGTCTCTTGGTTTTGATTCTGTTCAGATGGGCTTTATTTTTTCAGCTTTTGCATGGACTTATGTGGCATTGCAGATTCCTGGTGGAATAATAGTAGATAAAATTAAACCAAGGGTGCTTTATAGTTTCATGTTGTTTCTTTGGTCAGTGGCTACTTTGATTCATGGTTTTGTAAATTCGTTTATTGCGCTAATTGGTTTACGTGCTAGCATTGGCGTGTTTGAGGCTCCTTCTTACCCTTGCAATAATTCCATTGTTACCAGGTGGTTTCCCGAAAACGAAAGAGCATCCGCCATAGCCATTTACACTTCGGGACAGTTTATTGGATTGGCTTTTCTATTCCCTGTATTAACGGCCATTCAAAATATTATGGGATGGAGAGGTTTGTTTATTGTTTCGGGAATCATAGGAATTGCCTGGGCTGTAATTTGGTATTTGTTTTACCGCGATCCACAAAATCATACATCTTTAAGCAAAGCTGAATTTAATTTGATTAAAGAAGGTGGGGGACTAATAGATAAAGCGGAAGAGAAAAAAGAAGAGTCAAAGTTTAGTTGGTCCGATTTAGCGGAAGCTTTTAAATATCGCAAACTTTGGGGCGTTTATATCGGTCAGTTTTGTCTTGGGGCAGTAACCATCTTTTTTCTTACCTGGTTTCCAACCTATTTGGTTGAGTATCGTGGACTTGATTTCTTAAAATCTGGCTTTCTGGCTTCATTTCCATTTTTAGCCGCATTTGCAGGTGTTTTACTGTCGGGTTTTGTGTCGGATTTCTTGGTGAAGAAAGGCTATTCAAACGAGATTTCCCGCAAGGTTCCGGTATTGACAGGCATGTTGCTGGCAGTAGCTATTATTGGAGCCAATTTTACGGATAATACCACTTTTATCATCACGTTTTTAACCATTGCATTTTTTGGTAACGGGCTGGCATCTATTGGTTGGGTTTTTATTTCGTTAATGGCACCCAAACATCTGATCGGATTGGTTGGCGGAGTCTTTAATCTGATCGGAGGCTTGTCTGGAGTAATTATCCCGATAGTAATTGGAATATTAGTGAAAGATGGAGATTTTAGTCCAGCATTATACATGATTGGAGCTTTGACCTTTATAGGTTTCTTTTCATATTTATTTATTGTAGGAAAAGTTAAGAGGATAGAAATTAATAATTAAGCTCAATTTACCAGTTTGACAATGAAATTACCACTTGATACAAGTCCAGTTAATTATATTTTATGCAAATCAAGAGTTGAACCCTTTCAGGGTTCCTGTATTTATGGCTTAAATGTCCACGGTATACACCCGTGGTTATTCATATTTAATCCCTCCGGGATTTATTTACATGACAATTATACTTGTTATAAGCTTCAAATTTATCCCAAAAGGGTAAAGCTACAATAACCTTGGGTGCAGTCCAGGGGGTATAATCATTGCAAATCACAACCCTGAAGGGGTTGAACTATAATTTCAAACCTTGATTCGCATATCATAATATAGTCCAATAGTCTCTTATCTCAAAATCTAAAGAATATGAAAATAACCGATGTAATATGCTATCCGACCAATATTGGTTCCGGAAGCCAATTGATAATAAAAGTAGAAACAGATAGTGGTATTTATGGTTGGGGTGCATCAGGTCTGTCGGGCAGGGAACTGGCCGTTGTTGGTGCCATAAAACATTTTAAGCAGTTGGTAGTGGGAAAAAATCCTATGAATATTGGCGTCATTTGGCAGGATTTATATCGGGGGCAGTACTTTGAAGGGGGAAGGGTATTGACAGCCGCCATCTCGGCGATTGATATTGCCTTGTACGATATCAAAGGAAAAGCACTTAATGTTCCGGTTTACGAATTATTGGGAGGTAAACAACGTGATTATGTGGACTGCTTTGCCTCATTACGCTTCAGGACTTTGGAAGATATGATGGAGAAAGCCAGGATTCTGGTAAAGGAAGGGTGGAATATGTTGCGTTTGGCTCCGGCAGAGTTTGAAGCGAGCAGTTCTAATCATTTCGAACCTAGAGAATCCATCACTTTATTGGCGGATTGGGTTACTAGGCTGAGAAAAGAAGTAGGGCCGGAAATTACCCTTGGAATAGATTATCATCACCGACTCACTGCAGCGGAAACTTACTCCTTTATGCAACGCATGCCTAGGGGAACCATCGACTTTATCGAAGAACCCATCAGGGATGAATCACCGGAAGCTTACGAAAGTTTACGTAAGATGATAGATGTGCCATTTGCTTTGGGTGAAGAGTTTGCCAGCAAATGGCAGTTCTTGCCATACATTGAACGAAACATAACCCAATTCGCCCGTATTGATGTTTGCAATGTAGGAGGCATTACGGAAGCTATGAAAGTGTCGGCAATGGCTGAAGCGCATTATATCGATTTGATGCCGCATAACCCTATTGGCCCAATCTGCACTGCCGCAACCATACACATAGCTGCTGCCAGCCCAAATTTTAGCTGGCTAGAAGAGGTTAATACCCCAGCTGAAAATATGGGAACCAACGACAGAAACTTTTATCCTGTTCAACCCAAATTAGAGGGAGCACGTTATACCTTACCTACAGAACCAGGTTTGGGAGTAGAGTTTAATGAGGAACTTGCGGCCAAACAGGAGTTCAAACCCATTGAAATACCAAGGCTGGTTAGGAGGGATGGTTCATATACGAATTGGTAAATATAAGCAAGGACACATAAAAAGTTCATACAACCCCTTCTTTTGAGCATATTAATTAAGCAAGCCAGTACTTTATATTGTATTTTTGCGGTATGAAGGAAATAAAAGTAAATCGCAAGATTGAACTCAACAAACAGTTCAAGATAAGTCGAATGAAGGAAGTCATCAAACCAACAGTTCCTCATAAACATGATGGCTATTTTGAGATTATCTACTTGACGGATGGGGCAGGTGTACACCAAATTGATGAGGATAATTACCCGGTGGAACCTCCTCTTCTATTCTGTATGTCTCCGGGTCATGTGCATTGTTGGGAGTTTTCGAAAATACCAAAAGGTTTTGTGTGTATTTTCAAAGATGCGTTTTTAAGTGATTTTCCTGAGATCAAGCTAAAGTTTACCCAGTTTGCCACCAAATACAGCCTGATCAATAAAAAACAAAGTTTTCAAAGAGAGTTTGAGATGTTGATGGAGGAATATCTAGAAGAAAATCCGAATCTGAATATCCTAAAATCATATTTGAATATAATTCTATGGAAGATTGCGGATTTGCCAGCTGGCGAATACAAAAAAACTGCTATAGCTAATGAAACTGTAACTCGTTATAGAAATCTGATTGAAGAATTCTATGTATCGGAGAAAAAATTGGCCTTTTATGCCGATAGGCTTCAGATCACCAAACGGGTTTTAAATAATGTGGTAAAAAAGGAAACAGGACGTCCCGCCTCTTCGTTGATCAACGAGCATATTATTGAGGAAAGCAAGCGCTTGTTAAAACATACCAATAATTCGGTTTCAGAGATTGCTTATCACCTCAATTATTCTGACCCTTCCCACTTTGTAAAATTCTTCAAAAGCAAAACGAATCTGACTCCAGGGGAGTTTCGGGCCAAAATAAAAAATTAACTTCTATATTGATTTCTCCTGACGTGAATGGTTCTTGCTCTTCCCCAGTTGTGAACCCTGGGAACGTGTTCGGAGACTGACGGTAAGCACCGCACCGGAAATATGGGGAGGGGGATTAATAAGTATATTATGGACAGTCCTTTGCTCATAGCTCTTTTTTAACCCGGATTATGCATTAGAACTTCGTCGTGAACATTGATAGTGCAATAAAACAAGGCTTTACTGAAACGAGGCATAGCATCGTTATGGTGAGTTGAAGTGAAGCAGCGGAGTGTCTTGTTTTGAAACAATTTCAATGTGTAATAGATTTTCTAATGCATATTGCGGGTTTAATAGTAGTTTCTTATCGATTATATTTGAACAAATCTACCATAACCGGGTTAAATCTTACCAAACTAGTTGGTACTGGTAGTATATATTTGCAAACAACAACGAATCAAAAATAATATATGTCGCACAGATTAATAACAATTATAGCAATGATGTTCATTTTAATAGGAACATCGTTAGCCCAAAATAACGGGACTATACGAGGTATGGTGACCGATAAGGATTCAGGAGAGAAGTTTCCTTTTGCCTCTGTTAGTTTAAAAAAGAATGGTGAAATATTACCTAATGGAACCGTTACGGATAATGAGGGAGCATTTAAACTAAACGGATTGCAACATGGTACATATGATGTTGTTGTTTCATTTATTGGTTTTGAAACGGAAACGGTTTCTGGTATTACTATTAACAAACAAAGTCCTAAGGTAAACCTGGGGATATTATCTATTACCTCGGCAAATGTAGCCATTGAAGAGGTGGAAGTTAACGGAATGGCCAACACGGTTTCTACTAAAATTGATCGTAAAACCTATAGGGCCGAAGATTTTAGTACTGCCCGGGGAGGAACCGCTGTGGATGTGTTGAATAAACTTCCGTCAGTTTCTGTTTCTCCTGATGGAGATGTTTCGGTACGTGGGACAACAGATTTTATGGTGTACCTAAATGGGAAACCAACACAAATGGAACCTTCTATGTTATTGGCCCAGATTTCAGGTGAAAATATCCAGAATATAGATGTTATCACAGTTCCAACTGCAAAATACGATGCACAAGGAAAAGGTGGTATCATTAATATTACTACCAAAACAAATGGAATTGAGGGGTTTTCCGTTTCTGCCAATGGAAAGTTTGGTGCCTCACCCTGGGGAAACAAAACAGATAAATATGATGGTTACGATATGAAGGACGACCGTTATGGCGGGGGTATTAACCTGATGTATGGTAAGGATAATCTTACTTTATACGGAGGTTTTAATTACAATAAGAAAAATGTGAATGGTGCAAGAATTGGTGAGGCCAGGGTTTGGGATTACGATGAGCAAATGTACAAACATATGGATGCTGCAGGAGAGCGTCCGGAGTGGTACGAGTACTATTCTGCCAATGCGGGAATGGATTATAAGATTTCAGAGGCAACTCAATTATCAGCTTCCTATTTCTATGGAAATCGTACCGAAGGGCGATCAGCATTTTATGTGTACAACAATTATTATGGTGACAAAGGAACCCGACCGGATACAGAAGAATATATTTACAACCCTAACACAGATAATCGTTACGGTGAATTCCATACGGGAAACATAGATTTGAAAACCAAGCTGGGGAATGGGGCAGTATTAACGACTTCCTTTTTATATGAGCATTCCAGCTTGAGCCGTAATCTGGACAACCTGAATTATGAGTTTGATGAAGTTGCCGATAGGGTAAGGACAGTAACGGATCATTATAACCAATCGGATAACACACCATTGGATGCCTATCGTTTAAGTATTGATTATTCAAAGGAATTGGATAATGGCCATACGTTTGGTTTTGGTTTACAGCCGCAGTTTTTCCAGATGGATGGCAGCTTTTCATATGATACTGCAAATGTAATCAATGGTGTTGAAATGGGAATGTACGATTATGCTGCCCTGGAAAATTCAATCGACTTGAAACGAGGTGTTTATGCGGCTTATATAGAGTATGCGGGAAGCTTCGACAAACTTAAATATATGCTTGGACTCCGCTTGGAGTATACCGATCAGGAAATGAAAATAGCAAAGAGTGATTACTTTAATATTTTCGGGGATCCTGCCAGATCCACTTTTGAGGTGAATCAATTGGACTGGTTTCCGACAGTACACGCAAGCTACCCAATTGGAGAATCTAGCAAGTTAAGTTTGGCGGGAAGTCGAAGAATCAGCCGTCCTCCTATTAAAAATATGGCTCCGTTCTTATATCGCCGGCATTTCGAGGTGTATGTGGCAGGAGATCCCAACCTCGAACCGGAGTATATCAATAACTTAGAACTTGGATTTGAAAGAAATTTTGGTAAACAAAAAGTGAATCTGACCGGGTTTTATCGAGGTGTTGAAAACGCAGTGTTTAGAGTAAATACAACCGATAATATCGTGGAAAATCCTAACTACGTTGAAGAAGTGGTGTTAATTAGGAGTTATACCAATTCTGGTGATTCAAGATCTTTAGGATTAGAACTGAACGCCAATTTGCAGGCAGGTAATTTTGCCAAATTTTTTATTGGGGGATCGTTGTACGACTACCGGGTTCAAGGAAATATTTTTGGATATCAAGCTGATAACTCAAGTACCAACTGGAGCCTAAAAGGAAATGCCAACTTTGCATTGACCAAGGAACTTAAGTTTACGGCCGATTTTGATGTGAAATCTTCTACCGTGACGGCGCAAGGGCAAAACGATATGTTTTACTTGGCCAACACGGCCTTGGATTACAATCCAAAGAAATTGGAGAACTGGAGCTTCTCGTTGAGAGTATTGGATATTCTGGATTCTAATATTCAAGGATTGGATACCAGGGCATTTGATAAAGAAGGATTGGAAATTTTCTATCAGGAAACTGAGTATAATAGAACAGGACCAATCGCTGAGATCAGTGTTTCTTATGCTTTTCGAAACGGAAAGTCTAAGAACAAGACAAAAAATACAGTGGGAGACCGGGAGTTCTAAAATAATATTGAGAACCCTGGAATAACATTGTTTCTTCCCTTTGGTCCTGCGGTCAGGGGAAGTGCTGCATTGTTACGAAGGAATGGGGTAAATATAATAAGAAAGATATATTCTAAAGCATCCTTAGATTTAGGGTGCTTTTTTTTTCATGAAAATCAGCTAAAGATTAATAGCTACAAGCTAAGTGCTATCTCGCAATATTCTCACCCATCTTTACTTCCGTTTCCATATGATTTTTTGTATTCTCAATTAAATCGGGATCGATGGTTACTTTGTCCTTTTCAAAAATCAAAACTACAGTAGATCCACCATAGGCAAAATACCCCTTCTCATCTCCTTTATTGACATGTGAATATGGTTGGTAGGTTTGAATGATGCTACCCACCAAAGCAGCCCCAATTTCAGCCATCAGCACATCGCCATAGTTATCAGACTTTATAATATTGTATACACGCCTGTTTTGGCTTAAAATTTTAATATTCTTTTTCAGTGCCATCGGTGATACCGAAAAATAACGACCTTTTAAGGATTTTGATTTGGAAGCCGTACCACTTACTGGGAAATGAAATCTGTGGTAATCAGTTGGCGCTAATCGGACGATCACCATTGAACCACCCTCATATTTATCAGCTAAGTGTTTATCCCTTAAAAAATCGTGGAGTTTAAACTCCGAACCTTTGATGAAAAAAGATGGAACATGGTCTATGTCTTGAAATGCCAGGGCTTTACCATCGGCAGGCGAAACCAGCTTGTCACCAATGGTTCTTTTACCGTTTTTTAGTTTGCGGTAGAAAAAATCGTTAAAGCATTTAAAACCGTTCTCGCTGTGGTAGTCCGAAAGATCTATTTCATATTTCTCAATGAACTTGTTTACCTGGTTAACAGATAATGGACTGCTCATAAAATGACCAACTATGGTAGATGCCAATTTTCGTTTCAATAGAATATGCAAAGTAAGCTTTCCTCCCGGTGTGTAATACAACCAATTAAGTGCTCCTTTACCTACAACTTTTTCTTGTTTGACAGTATTAGTATTTCGTTCAACGTAATTTATAGCATTCATGTGTTTATAGCATCCATGTGTTTCGTATCAATCGGCATGCAAAATAACGCTAATTTTTCTGTTTTGTTACACGAAGAGGTTAAATACTTTAAGTTCCTTTATTAAATTAAAGATTATACGGTGGTACTGGATTAGGTTTAATAAGATGAAAGAGGATGGAATCGCTTTAAGCGATGTTATCCGTTTTTCTCTTGTTGAGGAACGACTTTCTTTGTTATTTTTATGAATAGCATCCTACCTCCTTCGTCGGCAAAGGATGCCATCCTAATAATCTATTGCATTACCCCATTTTCAACAATCACATCATAAAAATACCCCGAGCCAAAATCTTTATTCAGCATAACCGTTCCTTCGAAGGAGACAACCTGGTTAACCATGGGGGTTTGTTTGCTGGTGATGGTTAAATCAAAGTTGTTATTATGACTGGTGCCGTCCTGGATGTGGATCCAGTTTCGTCCCATAATGTTTTTATTCACCTTTACCACCTTTCCTTTAATCTCAATTTGCTTGTTGGCAAATTGCTGGGGATTCCGGAAAATTTGTGCGATGCTTAGCTCACCGGCCGATTTTAGAAGAGAAATATCCAGGTTTTGTGCAGGGCTTACTTTACCGGCATGTCCATGGGGAGCCTTCATCATAGGAGCAGGGTTTGCCTGTACCGAAGGATTAACTTGAGATAACGGTGTTTTACTGACGTGGTTGATAAAATCTACGCTTTCGAAATCCCTATTCAGCTCCTTGCTATGAAAGTCCGTCATCGTATGAACCTTATCGTAATAATATCGATCACCAGCCATGGCTTGGATTTTGCTTACGGCCACCCAACGAAGTGTGTTGTCTTCCTCCACATGCAAGTAGGTGTATTTAGAGGTTTGTATTACATCCTGAACCACAAAAACTTTATCGTCTCCGGTAATCGTTGTAACGGTGTTGGTGTCTTTATTTCTTCCGCAAGAAGCGATAAGCAAGACGAGTAATAATGTTTGAAATATCTTCATAATTTTTTTTTTGCTCTGGCCATGCCAGTTAAAACTTTTTCCTTAAATTTAAATATAATCTGTTTGAATTATTTTCCTCTTGGAACGTGGCTTCAAAATTAACAGACATGTATAGCTTTTTGTTGAAATGATATGATAAATCAACTTCACCAATACTTTGCTTAAGTTGTGTTGATGTATTCACGTAGTCGAATTTAACCCATCGATAGTTCAGGACACTATAGAGTTTTCCATTTAAAAGATTTTTCGACAACCGTCCCCCAAAGACTTGCCCATCCAAATAACCGGTTTGCATCATATTTCCGTTAAGAGTAAAGGAGGCATTTATAAAGGGCACGCTGGAATATGTGACATTGGCCGATAAAGTATTGTTGGCCCTGGGGTCTTCGTCTCTAGATCGGGTACCCGCACTGAAACCCAGGTTCATATATTTGATGGGCTTGTAGTTCAGCCTGAAACGATAACCTTGCCGGCTCGATTGTTGTATGATTTCATCGGCATAGTTTTGGAACGTTTTGTAGTAGATTACATTTTTACGGTTATCATACGAGCCAAAGAGTGATATTTTGCCCGAGAAGCGGTAACGTAAAGAGACATATAACCCAATAAGGTTCAATTCAGTTTTATCGGTGCCATCTTCCAGTTTATATAAGTCTAACTCCATCGATGAAAATAATGTCACATCCTTAATGATGGAGTTGCTGTGCTGAAGATAGACAAACCTACGATCGATATTTCCAGCATTACGTTGCTCAAAAATTGCGAACGAAGATTGCGCAAAACCATTGGTCACTTTTGACTGGTGTCCAATGTACGCTCCGTATTCAAGTAGGTCGGGATTAAAACCATAATCCTCGTAATCAGGTCTGCTACCCACAACAACACCAGTATATAAACTGTTCCATTGTTTTTGAAACTGGAAGCCATCCACTGCACCTACATTGGCAATTTTAGGGTTTATTTTACGACCAGTCCATAAAGAAGTAGCTTCGTTAAAATCATACTTTAAAGCTAAGCTGTAAATTTTTAAGGCATCGCTCAAATTATCTTTGACTCTGTCCCATTCTCCCGATTTATGCGTAAACGAGAGGTAGGTTTCAAAGGATACTTTTGAATCGGAGATATTTTTTGCATCCATCGAGAGCCTGTATCTATAACGGTGTGAGTTGTACTGGTCGGCTTCGGCAAAAGTGGAATAGGAGGAGAGGGATAATCGTCCCGAAAAATCACTCCGCCGGCTTCGTCTATTAGATTTATCTCCAACTTTGCTTAATGCTTGTTCGTTAATATCTTTTTCTATTATATCCTTTTCATGAATAGGAAAAACTGTTTTTTCTTTAATTGTAGCAAGCAATATATCGCCTACTTTAAAAGTGTTATCTCCAATCGGAACGCAAAGGCACGACATGGAGGATAGATGCATCACCAACAAAGCAGGAACCCTGACTTCATTTTTCATTGTATATAAAGTATCCCCTTTTTCTATCTTCTGGGTGCTTCCAAACTTCACATATACGTTTTGTCCCGTGATATAAGAAACCTCACCACTCAACAGTTCAACTTTGTTCTGAGAATTCAGATTGTCCATTACCGATGTCATGAGCAGGAACAAGCTTAAGAATAGGATATGTTTATTTTGCCTGGTCATTAATTCGTATTTTTTCCTGTTGGATGACAGTTGAAGCAATTGACACTATCGTATATATAACCAGCTACTTCATTGTGCTTGGTATTCATCTCAGTCTGATTGTGTTCATGGCAAACAGTACAAGAGAACATGGCATAACTTGATGGTTCTGTATGACATTCGGTACAGTTGTTCCACTTTTCGCGATGTGCTCCGGAATAGATGGGAAAATATTGGTTGTCGTGGTCAAAGGTGCTTGGTGTCCACGCGCTTTCGGAGTGACATGTTTCACAATCTGTTGAAAACTGAGCTGTAACATGATTGGGATCATTAGTGGAATTATAGTCTGCGGAGTGACAGCCAAAGCAAGAATTGGGTGTATTGTTGTAATCGCCTTGATGACATAAATAACAATCAGCTGATACCACAGCATGAGCTCCATTTAAAGCATGGTACTCATTATGGTTTGGAAAAGATGCGGGATCCCAGCCTGGTCCTGTTTCGTGGCAATCGTCACAATTGTTGGATAATCCAATAGATGCATGGTTGGGATTTAGGGTAGCATAGTATTCGGTTAAATGGCAGCTTGAACAAAGTGTTGATGTGCTTGCAAACCCGGAAGTATGACAAGCGTTACAGTCTGCCGAGGTATGCGATCCTGTTAACGGAAAAGCCGTTGCATTATGGTCAAAGCCCGATTCGGCGTCACCTGTTGGGTGGCAGGCAAAGCATGAGGTGCTTGCATAGGTGTATCCACTAATTCCCTGATGCTCATTATCAGTTTCGGAACGGTTATGTTCATGGCAATCGATACAGCTGAACAAGGCGTAGTTTTCGGGCTGGGTATGGCAGTCTGTACAATGGTTCCATTCCCCCTTATGTTCACCCGAATAAATAGGGAAAAATGGGTCATGATCCCTGAATTCGGCTGGTTTCCAGTCTGGATCAGTGGTGTGGCATTGGGTACAGTCGTAATCAAAATCAAGGCTTTGATGTGATGGATTGGTAGTCAAAGTATAATCGCTTAGGTGGCAGCTAAAACAATCGGTCGAAAGTGGTTCGGTTAGGTTGTTGGTATGACAGGCTGCACAATCGTTTAATGCATGTCCTTTGGTCAACGGGAAAAAAGCGTGGTTGATACCTGATGCCGACCATTCAAAGGCATCAATCCGGTGGCAGTCGATACAATTGGTCGAAAAGCCTGTTTGCACATGGTTGGGATTTGTAGTAGCTTGATAATCTTTTTGATGGCAATCGATACATTCCGAACCCAGCGGTTCGAATTGCAAATGGGAAGCAGCGGTGTGGCAATCGGCACAATCGACCACCTTATGGGCGCCCAACAAAGGGAAACGGCTTTGTTCATGCAATTCTAAGGTGTTTTGAACCAACCAGGAATTTGTCTCGTGACAGCGGTTACAGTCCAGGCCAACGGTACCTGCATGAAGGTCGGTATGGCAGCTCACACAGCTGCTTTGTGCTTCAGAAAAAGCAAGACTTGTGTGGCAATCGGTACATCTGGCAAAGCGATGTTGGCCAGTGAGCACAAAGCCTGTCGAGTCGTGGTTAAAACTGGTTGACACAAAACTCCAGTCCTCGGTACTGTGGCACGTTCTGCAATCCGTTCCCTTCTCGAAACCGTGTGGGTTTTTCTGTGCAAAGCCTGCTACAGCGATACATACAAACAGTATGTTTAATGACACTTTGAACATGATATATCGTCGAATTTGTAAACAATGTAGTTCTCAACCAATCCATCCGTTAAGGTGTGGCATCTATAACATTCTAAAGTGGCGTGTTTGCCATCTAAAACGAATCGTGTATTATTATGGTCAAATTTCTCAGGCTTCCAACTAGTAAAAACGTGGCAACGTTCACATTTATTTTCCCCATTCTCAATAAATTGTTTAAAATGTATGTCGGTATGGCAAGTTACACATGAAGGATCCATGCCGGAGAATTGTTGATTCAGTCCATTTTCATCTTCCGAAAAATGACAATTGCGACAGGATACTTCCTGATGTCTGCCTTGAAGTTGATAATTTGTTTGGTTATGGTCGAATTGAATTTCGCTCCATTTAATTACCGTATGACAGCATTGGCAATTGTTTTCGGGCAGATATTTTTCGGGTAATACATCTTGATGAAAATTATCGTGGCATCGGATGCATTTGTTTTCGGCAAAAGTAAAATTCCACCCTGTTTCTGTTTTATGACAGGCAATACAAGGCGTTGCCAGATGAGCTCCTTCCAACGGAAAGTCGGTAAAGTTATGCTTTTCGATGGTATAGGTGGATGGAGCAAAGCCTTCAACGGTATGGCATTCGGCACAATCGGGCGAAGCACCTTTTTTTGCAAATTGTCTCTCGTGATAATCGCTATGGCAATCGTTACACCTGCCGTGTTTAAGTGTTGCGGTTAAGCTTTGGGTGTGACAATCCCTGCAATCGATATATTGATGTCTGCCTTTTAAGGGGAAATTTGTCATGTCATGATTAAAGCTATCCAAACCTTTCACTTGATGGAACGAAAACTCACTGTGGCACTTACGACAATCATTTCCAAACTTGCCGTTATGGATATCGGTATGGCAGTCGGTACAGTTAGCATAGTTTATTCCGGAGAACTTCTGAAATTCCTGATCGTTTTGAGTAATGATAGGATGACATTGTTCGCAATCGACGGTTTGGTGTTTGCCGATTAAGGGATAATGGGTTTGTGCATGGTCGAATCCGGGGGCAGGCCGGAAAGAATCCTGGTTGTGACAATCAAGGCAGGAGTTAGATAAGGTGCTCTGATGAAAATCGGCATGGCAAGAAAGACATTCTGTTCCTAACCCCAGATAGGATATACCGCTCTTTTTTTTGGAAATTTTATGTGTTATTAAGTCTTGCTTATGACATTCGGTACAATTGATAACGTTATGCTTTCCTTCCAGTTTGTAACCGCTTAAGTCATGGTTGAATTTATCTTTGTCAAAACGGGTAATTTCAAAATTGCGACCAAAGTGTTCGCCATGGCATTTGGCACATTTTTTACTTTCCACTTTCGAAGAAGCATGATAACCTTTTCCCTGATCGATGAGGGATTGGATTTCGGTATGGCATTCCAAACATTTGGATGTGGTTTCCTTTTGGTTAAGAACATGGCATTTGGTGCAGTTCGCAAGTCCTTCGAGATGTGCATGGACTTTAGATAGTTCGCCGGGTGACAGCTGGGCATAGGAATTGAGCGCTTGTAAAAGCAAACCGAGTAAAAGTAAGTATTTCCTTGCTATTTTAACCATGCTTACACTATAGAACGGACTTACAGCCCTCTTTTTTGTTTTATGGATTGCCCAGGGTTGAAACCCTGGACTGTTAAAACCTGACCTTACAGGCCAGTACTTTACAACACTTTAATGTGCTGAAACAAATATAAGAGACGAATTAGGGTTGTCTCAAAAGTTAATATTTTGATATAACTTACAAATTATAAGCGCCTTGTAAATGGCTCTTCCCATTTGCTCCTGAGAGTAAGGGGAAGTACCGCACCATAGGTGTGGGGATGGGGATTTTTTTAGCCTTTGAGCTTTAAATCCGCAGGTTCTACGGTTAATTACAACGCTTTTAAGACAACCCTAATTTAATCACTATACAGAATGGCTTTAGCCATGGCTTAATAAACTCAATAATTGGACTTTTACAGACTACTGCCATGTTTTAAGCCAATTAAGGTTTCATCCTATGCACCAACTTAATAAGGAGGTGTTAAAGGATGTGTTTAACACCCTTACTTCTTCTTCGTCAGTATTGCTTCCCCAAACTTTTTGGTGATATTGATACCTGCATTTTTAAGGAATTGGATTGGAAGCTCACCTCCGGCAAAAATGTACACCAAATCGTTCTTTAATTCCTTGATCTCACCACTTTCAATTTTTATTTTAACCAGCTTTTCTTCTATAGAAACCAGGTTTGAATTCAATATCAGATTTAATTGTTTTTGGGTCACCGCATCTTGAATCTTTTGATTGTTTTTGGGCTTTAACCTTGAAAATTTATCTTTTCTATAGGAAAGGGTTACGCGGTTTTGCTCCATCAACAGCAATGAAGATTCTATAGCGGAATCTCCTCCACCCACTACAACCACGTTTTTATCTTTTATCATTTCTGATTCGATTAAACGGTAGGCAACTTTTTGAGAAACTTCCCCGGGAATTCCCAGTTTTCGAGGTGACCCTCTGCGGCCAATCGTTAACAACACTTTTTTAGTGGTATACGATTCGCCATTTTTAACGATAACTTCGAACCCATTATTATGAGGTTTAATCTCTTCAACTTTTTTATTTTCGTGGATTATGATGTTGTTTTTGTCAAGTACCTCATTCCAAAGCGTTAATAGCTTGTCTTTGCTGGTTTCAAAGAGTTTAACTTTGCCATGTAACGGCAGATCCATGGGCGAAGTCATCACAATTTTTGCACGGGGAAAGGTATAAACCGTACCTCCCAAAGAATCCTGTTCCAGGGTCAGGTATTTTAATCCTAATTTTTGGGCCTGTAAGGAGGCAGAAATACCCGCCGGGCCAGCGCCTACAATAACCAGGTCATACTCCAAAGAGCCGTTTCCTTTGATATTCTTAGCCAGATTTTCAACTGCTTGCTTACCTTGCTCCACTGCATTCTTGATAAGTCCCATACCGCCCATTTCACCAGCTATATATATACCTTTCACATTGGTTTCGAAACTTTGGTCAACATGGGGTAAATCCACCCCTCTTTTTTCTGTTCCTATGTGTAGTGAAATAGCTTCTGTAGGGCAGGCGTGGAAACAAGCCCCATGTCCGATGCATTGGCTGGCATTGATAGCTGTGGCTTTCCCGTTTCGGATGCCCAGGATATCCTTTTCGGGACAGGCTTTTATACAGGCGCCGCTCTGAATACATGAGTTAACATCCACAACGGGATGCAGAGAAACAGGTTCGTGCAGTCCTTCCTGCTTGGCAACTTCTATTTTGGCTTCTACGGTTTTGGTTCTGCGGCGAAGCTTTAGCAGGTATGCACCAAATACAACTGCCACGAAAATCGCCACAACTCCATATACCAATATTTCTTCCAAAAAAACGCCCATGTCAAAAAATCCAAGTGTATCCAAATAAAGCAACCACCGCTACATGTATAACCATTATCACCAACATTATCAATGCAAAAGGAAGATGTATCACATGCCAGTGTTCCAGGAATTTATGCATGGTTTCGAGCCATGCTATTCTGCGTGTGAGTACAATTTCGGCACTGATAATTTTGATCATCCTTTTGCAAACTTTTTTACTGAGGTTATGCTGCAGTAGTTCTTGCTTGATATTTCGTCTTAATATTTTTTCAAATCGTAGTCGTTGTCTCATCTTCGAAAAGAATGATCCTTGATATAAATCTTCTTCCGAAACAAATGCGTTACTCAGAAAAGAAATTAAATCATCTTCTAAAGCGAATTTTTCTTTTAGGTCCGAGAAAAAAGAAGTTTTTTTGTGGCTAAGCTCACTCAAATTCAGTTCCCGGCCTTCGATGGTGCGAGGAATTTGAAGATAGATAAAACGCCCAACAACCCCGCTGGCGACAACAGCCACCATGCTCCAAAAACTAATGGCTACCAGGCCGCCAAACTTGAATGCTGTATGGTATAGAACCAGGAAGGGACCTAATGTGCAAAGGAAAATATGGAACTCAAGCCAATGTTTTAGCAGGCCAAGCCGGGATAGACTTCTGAACCTTTTTCGGGCCATATAGCCAAAAACACCCACAAGCATCATAAACGAACCTGTTATGCCCAATCCATGACCCACAAACCCGCTGGGTTTTAATATTTCGTTTTGATCGTGGAAGAAACGTTCTTCAAGGTTGGTTTGATAGTAGTTTGCCCCGTAAATACCAACAGCCAGCGTAACAGCGAGAGCAATTACTGTTAATGTAAGAAGATATATTCGGTGAGCTATTGGAGACATGATTATTGATGTAACGGTATCATCTAAATTTACACATTTATTCCTGTAAACAGGAACGAACAATTAAGGTATTTAAGTATTTGTAATAATTCTAAGTTGTTTGTTACGCGTATAATTTAGATCAAGGACTAGAATTGTCGATTCTACGAAGGCTGACCTTTATACACAAAAAAGGCTGTCCTCGCATGAAAACAGCCTTAGTTTTTTGTGAAATAGCGTTTTGTTGCCCCTACAAATTGATGGTGTTTAAATGTAGGCCTTCGCTTTGAATCGATCTGGCAAATTTAACAGCAGGCTTGCCAAAAACCATCATATAACCGATTTTGTGATCCTCAGGAATTCCTAAAGCGGTTTTAAGTTCAGGAGCAATATGTTCAAATACAGCTTTTAAAAAGCCATTCCAAAGCGTCCCAATCCCCATTGTATTTGCCATCAGCTCAAAATAACTCAATGAGATAATACAATCGGCCACGCCATTCGGATTAGCTTCGGCAGCGGATGCTATGATTAAATTTGGTGCATTTCGGAATAAAACATCAATTCCTTTTTCTTCCCATAAAGTCTGGAAATTACCATACATGGCTAATGCAGGAGACAGATTTTCCTTTTCCTTTCTGATGGCATCATAAACCAACTGTCTTACTTTTGACAACTGCTCTGTAGTCTCTGTTACTGAAATCAAAACTTGATTCTTGTTATGTCCTGTTGGAGCATATGCAGCTGTTTCAACCAGCTTATCCAAGAGATCTTTGCTTATTTCCTCTTTTTTAAATTTACGGATGGAGCGTCTGGTTTTAATCAAGTTGCCCATTTCAATTGAAGAAGGTACCTCTCCATCAACAGGTACGCTCTCATCCGGTTTTTTGCCAAAAATAGATAATGCGCCTGTTGGACAAACAGCCAAGCAGTGCTGACATTTAATACAGTTTTTCTCCTTCCCTTCTTTGATTTCAGGAATCCCTTTTTTACCGTTGATAATTAATGTTGGGCATTCTTTTGAACATATACCACATTGGGTACATAAAGCTTTGTCTATCTTAAAATCTAACATTATCCTAATTGTATTTCTGTTGCTTCGTAAAAACTCAGCTCCGATTCTTTTTCCAACCATTCTTTTGAAACTTTACCAAATCGGGCAATATGATCGGTTGCCAAATGAGCCTCTAACTTTTCCTTTGTTTCCCATCTTTCAAACAGGAAGTATGCTGATGAACCATCGCCTTTGGGGTGGATTTCATATGAAATACATCCATCTTCTTTTCGAGTAGTTTCTGCCAACTGATTAAACGCGACAAGGAAATTCTCTTGGTGCACCTTTGTTGGATAAAAATTGACTGTTACTATTATCATGATTGAATAATTTTACATGGATTATTTAATGGATGGCAAAGGTGAGAAAAATATCAAAAGTATCACACAAAATAAACTGACAAGATTTACTCGAGTAACAAATGAAACAGGTAAATGGTCTCTAGTAATTTAAGAATAATACTTTTCATCGCTCGCTCTTTTCTACCTAAAGTGGGCCGTTCGATTGGACTCCTTTAGGAGACTTAGAAGTGTGTGTTGGACTATTTATTTAGGCGCAATTTCCCTCATTTAAAACCTGTAAATCTTGGTAATCCTGTCTGAGTTACCGCACAAAATGGGTAAAAACCTTTTGCTCTTGTTCGGGTGCTTCTACTTTATCTCTACCGTATTCAATTAATTGTAGAAGGTAAGCCATGTTTTTACCAAGAACTCTCATGATTTGCACACCTTCTTCATCCTGATGGACATCTCCTGGGAGGGTACCGTGAATAACATTCCAATAGTTGGAAGTGGGTAGCATCATCTCAGAATAGTTCAAATAATTATTCATTTCGTTAAAAGCAGGAAGACCTCCCGAGCGTCGCACTGCAGCAATGGATGCGCCTACTTTATGTCGGAATAAATTGCCGTTTGAGCCTGAAACATAAAAGGCTCTGTCCAGGAACGCTTTGATATTGGCACTTAAAGATGCATAATGCACAGGTGAACCTAACAGTATTCCATCGGCTTCTTTCATTTTTTTAATCCACAGATTTACATCATCGTTTTTGATAATACATTTCTCATCCTGGTTATCACGACACTTGTTACAAGCCAAACATCCTTTGATACCTTTGTTTCCCAAATGGATAATTTCTGTTTCAATACCTTTTTCCTCCAATTGTTTGCAAACCATTTTCAAGGCATGCCAGGTATTCCCTTCTTTTTTGGGGCTTCCGTTAAATGCTACTACTTTCATCCCATAAGTTTTCAAATGTGTAAACGCCATTGGGTACTTCCCAAAACTTCCCATCCACATATCGGCGGTTTTTATTTAAGGACTTGATTTTCACCATTTCTTCGTCGCTTAAAGTAATATTTGTAGCCTCTAAGTTTTGTTTTAAACGGTTGGGGTTAACCGATTTAGGAATGACAGAGATGTTGCGATGGATTGCGTTGGCTAGAATTACCTGGGCAACGGAACAACCTTTGTTCTCTGCCATTTCTTTAATGATGGTATCTTCCAATAATACAGGTTCATCAGCTGCTTTTAATCCCTGAGGTCTGTCCGAAGAACCCAAAGGAGAGTATGCCGTCACATGAATATTATTCTGTTGGCAGAAGTACACCAAATTATCCTGCTGCAAATAGGGGTGAAGCTCAACTTGGTTTAATTCGGGCTTAATAACAGAATTGCCGATGAGCGATTTTAACTTTTTTGCGCTAAAATTACTTACCCCAATGTGTTTGGTCAATCCAGCGTTTACGGCATCTTCCATGCCCGCCCAGGTGTTCTCAATTGGTTGTTCTTGCAGCGAGAGGTAATGCTCCGCTTTTGTTGCATTGGGCACTTCGTGTTTAAAGGCGATAGGCCAATGGATCAAGTATAAATCTAAAAAATCCAGTCTTAAGTCTTTCAGTGTGTTTTCCAAAGCCGGAATAACATTTTTGCGCCCATGGTTGTTGTTCCAAAGTTTAGATGTGACCCATAATTCTTCACGGCTTACCATTTCATTGGCCATACAATCCTGAATGGCCTTGCCTACTTCTTTTTCGTTGCCATACACAGCGGCACAGTCAATATGGCGGTAACCAATCCGAATGGCTTCTACAACAGCACTGTATACTTCTCCTGGTGCAGACTTCCATGTTCCCAGGCCAAGGATGGGCATGGTATCGCTGTTGCTAAATGTTAGTGTTTTCATTTTGTGTTAATTATAAGGTTTGTTTGTTTACTCTGGCTTAAACTTTTTATCTTCGCGTTAAATTTAATGGATTAAGATGGAAAAAGATAATTGCAGTAACGATATCATCAATTATAACGGAAAAGAGTTTACCTGTTCTTTAGCTTTTACGCTGCAATTGATTGGAGATAAATACAAGTCATTAATCCTTTTTCATTTAAAAGATGGAGAAATGCGTTCGGGCGAACTTCAGAAAACCATCAGTGGTATTTCAAACCGCATGTTTACTTTTTCCATCAGGGCATTGGAAAAAGATGGGTTGGTAAAACGCAAAGTATATCCCGAAGTGCCTCCAAAGGTGGTTTATGAATTAACGGATGCCGCAGAAACAATTATCCCCATTATCCTTGAACTGGATAAATGGGGACAAAATTTTGCAAAAGAAAATCACTTATATGCGCCTGGCGAGTAGTGTAACTCGTACGAGTGCGAATAAATTTCAAACACTACACCAAAAGGATCTTCCACATAACACATTCGGTATGGCTTATCGCCGGGATAATATTCACGGATAGGCATACGCTGTTTTCCACCATTTTCCACCACCTTATTCACCAAACCTTCCACATCAGGGTCCTGAACGGAGAAATGGAACAAGCCGGTTTTAAAAGGTTCGAAGGTGGGTTGCGTGTCTTTGCTTTGTTTAAACTCGAACAACTCGACACCAATCCTGTCGCCGGTTGAAAGGTGTGCGATGCGGAACTTTCCCCACCCCTCGCCAAACACATCGATACACATCTGGCCGATGGCCGTTTCGTTTTCCTCAACCACGTCGGTTGGAGGCATTATCACATAAAACCCCATTACCTCAGTGTAGAATTTTACTGCCTGGTCTAAATCAGGTACTGTAATCCCGATATGCGAAAATGCTTTCGGATAAGTCTTGTTTTCTTTTTCCATCACTTTTTCTTTGGCTTGTGCACCGCTTAGTAACAAGCTAATGCCCAGCATTAATAATATTGTCTTGTTTTTCATTGTTGTTTATTATTGAATGCAATTTTAGGCTATCCCAAAGTATAAAACAATATCGCACATGGCTTGCACATAGTTACATAGGTGTGTTAAAAGCTGGTTGTTAGCATGGTGTGGCAATATTAAAAGTTGTTAAAGGTTAAGCCTATAAACCTGTAAGTCGCAAAAATAACTTTCCTGCATTAACATTGTCTATGGCCACTTGAGGCAAGTTTCGGTTGCCATCCATGTATTAAACCCGCAATATGCATTAGAAATTCTATTACACATTGAAATTACTTTAAAACAAGACACTTCGTTGCATCACTTCAACTCACCAGAACGATGTTATGCCTCGTTTCAGTAATGCCTTGTTTTATTGTACTTGCAATGCTCATGACGAACCTCCAATACATAATCCGGGTTTAAAGTTGAATTTCATAAGAGAGATTTTCCATTGCCCGTTTTCCTAAATCAAATCAAAATTGTAACTTCCCACAAAAGTCCATACATTTCCACCTTGGGCTTCTAAAAAATGGGTGGCTGTTCCGTAGCAAAAAACGTGGGATGTTTTCCCGTTCACGGTAGTAATAAAATTACCTACTTGATGATGCGTATGTTTAAAACCGGACAAGGCAGTTTTCCAGCTTCCGGTTATTTCTTTTGGGGAAAGTACCGTTGCGGGATTGCCATTCAGGGAGGAATAATCGAGTTCCACTTTCGAAGCAAAAATAGATTCCACTTCTTTCCATTTTCTGTCATCAGTTGCAACAAATAACCTTGTCACTTTTTCGTTGATAGTTTCCATTTTCTGCGCTTTTAGAATTATGGATAGAACCATTAAAATTCCAATTAATAAAGTTCTTATTTTTCATACTTTAGATGGTAACATCTTTTTTTGTTACCGCATTAATTGCAATATAACGCGATAACGGTATCGTGTAAATAGTTTTTTTAGTTCTGTGTCTCAGTTTTGTTATACGCTTTCCAAACTAAAATTAGGCATCCTTTCCATCATACTCACTTCGATGCTCAGGAATCCGTATTCTTCAACGACAGTGCCTTCGATAATATAACAACCTGGCCCACGGAAAGGATATATTTGCGCAACAGGAGGGAAGTGGACTGTATCCAGCCAATGCCCGTCCAGGTCTATCCAGGTACCGAAAAACATGGTTTTGCCGTTGGAGGTGCGGGTAGGTTTACGGTGAATAAGATATCCAACAATACGAACCAGTTTGCCAATAAGTTGTGGCAGATGGCAGGCTTTTAGGGAGGAGGGGAGCTCGTCTTGTACCAATTCAAAGGGCGAGCGAATAGACAAGCCCAGTAACTCCATCTCGTCAAAAGCATCCTCCAGGCGGTGTTTCCAGAGTGTGGGAAGCTGAAATTCTTTTACCTCGGCTTGGAAAAGGGTGCGTTCGGGTTTGGTCTTTTTGTTGTGCCCCAAAAGAAAGTGGGCGTCCCAAAGCAGCTCCTTTTTGCCGGTACCGGTAAAACGGAAAGCGCCAATGCGGATAAGGATAGATAATTGCTCCAAGCTGATGGGAACTCGTTTAACGAAATCACGAAGGTGAAGAAAGTTGCCGTGTAAGCCTCTTTCGTTTAAGAAGCTTCTGACGACTTCTTTTTCCAGATCCCTCAGTAAGTAAAAGCCCAGGAAAATGGTGTTTCCACGGATGGTATTTTCCCAATGACTGCGATTGATACAAGGTACTTCAATTATAGCCCCATGCATCACGGCATCGTGAAGGTAAAGTTGTGGAGAATAAAAACCGCCACCATTGTTGAGCGTGGCCACCATATACTCCAAAGGGTAATAAGCTTTGAGATATAGCGCCTGGAAGCTTTCTACCGCGTAACTGGCCGAGTGACCCTTGGCAAAGGCGTAGTTGGCAAAGCTTTCTATCTGCCGCCAAATGTTCTGAACCACATCATCGGGATAACCTTTTTGTTGGCAGTTGGCAAAAAACTTGTTCCGCACCTTCCCAAACTCGTTTCTTTGTTTGAATTTCCACGACATGCCCCTTCGCAGCACATCGGCTTCATCAAGGGCCAGTCCGGCAAAGTAATGGGCTACCTTAATCACATCCTCCTGGTATACCATTACGCCATAGGTTTCTTCCAGAATTTCGTACAATGCAGGCAAGGCTTTTTGAGCTTCTTCTCGTTTTTTCTTGTTCTGAAAACGGATAATATATTCACGCATCATCCCGCTTTTGGCCACCCCTGGCCTGATGATGGAGCTGGCTGCCACCAAACGCTTGTAGTCTTCGGCTTTGAGCTTGGTGAGCAGCATACGCATGGCTGGCGATTCAATATAAAAACATCCGATGGCTTGACCTTTTTTCAGCATTTGTTTTACTTTGGGGTCTTCCATAAACACCTTGGTGTTGTTGATGTCGATGTCGATTCCATGGTTTTCCTTGATGATGCCCAGCGTATCTTTTATCTTGCCCAACCCTCGTTGGCTTAGAATATCAAATTTATGCAGGCCAAGATCTTCGGCAATATACATGTCGAACTGAGTGGAAGGAAAGCCTTTGGGCAACAGCTCAGTGGCCGAATAATTACTGATGGGTTCTTCGGAAATGAGGATGCCGCTGGAGTGAATGCTGGGATGGCTGGGGAAATCGGCGATGTATGCACTGTAACGAATCACCCATTTGCCATATTCGTCAGCCAGGTCAGGATCGGGGTTTCTTTGCAGGCGGGTAATCTCCTCCTCGGGCAAACCGAATACTTTGCCTATCTCCCTAAAAGCCGATTTATGGTTAAAGGTGATAAAAGTGCCCAGTAAAACGGTGCGGTCCCATCCGTATTTGTCAAACAAATAACGGGTTACATCGTCACGGTCGGTCCACGAAAAATCAATGTCAAAGTCGGGAGGCGAGGTGCGATGTGTGTTGATAAAGCGCTCGAAGTATAAGTCAAGCTCTACGGGGTCAACATTGGTGATGCGTAATAGGTAAGCCACCAAACTGTTGGCGCCGCTTCCCCGTCCCACATGGTAATAGCCTCTGCTAAGTGCATACTGAACCAGATCCCAATTGATAAGGAAGTAAGCACAAAAATCTAGTTCCCTGATCACGCTTAATTCTTTGTCTAAACGGGTTAACACTTTATCGCTGACCGTGTCATACCTATATTGCAGACCTTTGTGGGCTTCAGCTTTTAATCGTTGAAAATCTTCTTCCTCGGAGCTGGTGAATAGCTTTTTGTTTTTGTTGGTTTTAAACGTGAACTCCATGCTGCAAGCATCCAGCAAATATTGGGTATTGGCGATTATTTGTGGATAGTTCTCGTAAATAGAACGCAGCTCGGCATGGCTTTTATATTGGTTGTCGAAACTGGCCTGTTCGTTTTTGTCTAGCTTGCTCAGCAAGGTGTTCTTATCAATGGCACGTAACAAACGGTGGATATTGTAATCCCGTTTATTGCGAAAGGTGGCCGTTTGCAGTACGACTAATTTGTTCAGGTGTTTTTTCCAGGGACTAAAAGGTAAATTCCTTAGGTCTTGAGGGCTAATCCCTATGTACTCGTAATCTTCCAGTTTTCGGAGTTGGGACTGAAAAGGATATACCACAAAAACATGCAGAAAGTGATCCGGCGCATCGGGTTCAAATTTCTGTTTGTGATGTAGGTGAGGGGTGATAAATTCGTTGAGCTCTCTAAAACCATCGGCATTTTTGGCGATAGCCACGTATTGCTGCTGTGCTCCGTTTCGGATATCTACCCCAACAACCGGACGAATATTGTGTTCCGGTGCTAAACGGACAAAATCGAGGCTGACAGCCGTATTGTTGATATCGGTGAGTGCCACCACGGAATGCCCCCCTTGGGAGACTTCCTCTAGCAGTTCTTCTACCGACAGTGCCCCGTATTTAAAACTATAATATGAATGACAATTTAAAAGCATCCTTAATCTTAAGAAATATCACTAAAGCAATGGGTTCGTAAAAAACATTAAGACCAATAGCCAACGGCCAAAAACTAATAGCCAATAGCTTTTTACTAATGACCGTTGACTAAAGTATTCTGACTGAAGACTGTTGGCGAAACTGCCTACTGTCTCCTGTGTGCAGGGATAACCGGGGCCTGACCGTTAAACGGATTTGTGCCTCCGATGCTTTTGGACCCCATGCCTATGGCACGCTTTACAGCATTTTGTCCGTAGCGGTTTCGCATGCGGTCCATAGCCTGGTACAGCTTGATTATTTTTTCAGAATCCTCAAACAGCCTGATCTGATAACTGCCTCCAATTAAGCTGCTCAACCGTACGCCTATCAACCTAATCAACACACGACGGTCATACATTTTTTCAAATAGGTCGAGTACGGTGTTAATAATGGTATGATCCAGTGAAGTATAAGTAACCCTTCTTTGTTTGGTGTAGGTTTGAAAGTCGGAATACCTTATCTTAAGCGTAATGCAGGCCGTTAATTTATTTCCGTTCCGTAACTGGTAAGCCAGGTTTTCGGCCATAGCTACTAAAATACTGCGCAGTTTAACCACGTCAGTGGTATCCTTTTCAAAGGTTCGTTCGGTGGATATAGACTTACGTTCGTGCCAGGCAATAACAGGTGTGTTATCGATGCCGTGTGCCTTTTTCCAAATAATGGTACCGTTTTTCCCCAATACACGTTCCATCAGTTCCATGGGCATTTCCTGAACTGTCTTCACTTTTTCTATCCCCAGGCTTCGCAGCTTATGATAGGTTTTGTCGCCCACCATAGGTATTTTTTTTATGGATAGCGGAGCCAGAAAAGACTTTTCGTTTCCCTCAGGGATCTGAATGTGGTTGTTGGGTTTGGCCTCTCCCGTTCCCACCTTAGAAACGGTTTTGCTGGTGGATAGTCCAAATGAAATGGGCAGGTGGGTTTCTTTCAAAATCCTCTTCCGAAGTTCCTGCGACCAGAGATAGCTGGTTTGTATAAACCTGTCCATTCCGGTGATGTCCACATAAAACTCGTCGATGGATGATTTTTCAAAAAGAGGTGACTGTTCCCTGATAATGTCGGTTACCATATCCGAAAACTTGCCGTAAATACCACTGTTGCCTCTGATCACCACTGCATCGGGACATAACATGCGAGCCATTTTCATGGGCATGGCCGAATGAATACCATAAGTGCGGGCCTCATAACTACAAGCAGCCACCACGCCCCTGTCCGAAGTGCCACCGATAAGCACTGGTCGATTGTTTAATTTGCTGTCCAACAATCTTTCGCACGACACAAAGAATGTGTCCAAATCCAGATGTAAAATAGTTCTTCTCACGATTGTCGATTATTTCGTCATTATTATGACTATAAATTAGTCAAAAAATTTTATATTTGAAAGAAGAAAAGATATTAAGTGAGGTTGTTTTTGTGTTTGGGCTAAAGCCCGACTCGTATGGTGTCAATGTTCCCCAAGCTAGAGCATGGGGCTAGTTATTTAATGTTATAAACTGATTGTTATGCATTTTCCGGAAAATATTAAATTTTTACGCAAGCGACGCAAACTGTCGCAGGCCGATTTGGCCGCTCAATTGGAGCTGACCCGAACCACCTTGGCCGGCTACGAAAAAAATATTCAACCACCTTTTAAGGTGTTGATCCGATTCGCCGATTTTTTTAACCTGTCCATTGATGCTTTGGTTAGGTATGATTTGCAGGCCTTGTCGGAATTTCAGCTTTCCCAGATAGAGGATGGCTTTGATATTGACGTAACAGGTAAGAAATTAAGACTGCTCACTATTTCGGTAGATAACGAGGGTAAGGAAAATATTGAGATGGTTCCGGTTAAGGCGCAGGCAGGATATACCAACAGCTATGGAGATCTGGATTTCATCGGTTCGTTGGATAAATTTTCACTCCCATTTCTGCCCAAAGATAAAACCTACCGGACGTTCCAAATCCAAGGTGATTCCATGTTGCCTGTACCGGAAGGCTCATGGGTAACCTGTTCGTATATTCAGGACTGGACAAATATCAAAGATGGAACGCCTTGCATTATCGTTACCCAGGACGATGGCATTGTTTTTAAATTGGTATACAAAAAACTTGAAGGGAAACAGAGCTTACAACTGGTATCTACTAACCGGAATTATAAACCTTACGAACTTTCTATTAAAAAGGTAGTGGAAATATGGAAGTTTGAGACCTACAACAGGTTTGAGATAGAGGGCTCCCAGTTTTCAGTCAACAATAACCAGTAATGATTATATTTGGCTTTACTTAAACTGTATAAGTTTTGAAAGCAATATTTCTTTTAATATTATTGATATTTTCTTCTTGTCTTATTGAGTTGTTAGGACAAGAGGTGGTGCTTATCCGCCATGCCAAAGTGGATATGGATGCGAAAGGATGGATGAGAGCAAGGAAAGCTGCCGAGTATCGCAAAAGCTACGATGTGTCACCCATTCATGACTTTGTTTCAGATGAAGTCCTGGACCAATTACCTGTGCTAAATTCAGATACTATTTATACCAGTGCTTTATATCGCTCTAAGGAATCCGCAAATTGTTTGTTTGGCGATTCTGCTTTTTTTGTTGCCATGCCTATGCTAAACGAGTATGAATTACATGTGGTTAGAT
Organism: Saccharicrinis sp. 156; assembly: GCF_050589685.1. Lineage (NCBI taxonomy): Bacteria > Pseudomonadati > Bacteroidota > Bacteroidia > Marinilabiliales > Marinilabiliaceae > Saccharicrinis > Saccharicrinis sp. 156. The sequence goes on along the minus strand of NZ_JBNGOS010000007.1, from coordinate 30,102 downwards.
GGCCCCTGATTCTGCCCTATAAAGGATGGACTCGTATTTCAAGGGTTATGTGGTTGCTTGGTAAAAAGAAAGAAGGGGTAGAATCGCATAAAGAGGCCAAAGAAAGAACGAAAGAAGCGGTAGACTTTATTGAGGAAAAGAGCTTGCATAACCAACAGGTTGTTTTAGTCACACACGGTTTTTTAAACCGTAATATTGGCAGGGAACTGGAGAAAAGGGGATGGACCAGAACCTTAAATAATGGTAAGACTAACCTGGGGGCTACTGTTCTCAGGAAGAATTAAAATTCCAATTCTCCTTTTCCTTGCCTGATAATCTCAAACTCGCCTTGTGTGCAGTCCACCACTGTTGAAGGAACATTATTCCCGTAACCGCCATCAATAACGATGTCTACCTGGTTTTGAAATTTTTCGTAGATTAATTCAGGGTCGGTAGTATATTCTATTATCTCATCTTCATCGAGTACAGACGTGCTCAGTATAGGGTGCCCCAATTCCTTAACCAACTCTCTAATAATACTATTGGCAGGAATTCTGATTCCTACGGTTTTTTTATTGTTTTTAAAAAGTTTGGGAACATTTGAATTCGCATCAACAATAAAGGTGAAAGGGCCAGGTAAATTTCTTTTCATCAATTTAAAGGTGGCATTGTCCAAACTTTTAGTGTATTTGGATATCTGGCTTAAATCGTGACAGATAAATGAAAGGTGTTCTTTTTTTAGGTTGATGTTCTTGATTCGGGCAACTCGCTCAACAGCTTTGGCATTGTTGATATCGCAACCAATACCGTAAATGGTGTCGGTAGGGTAAATAACTACCGCACCTCTGCGCAATTCAGCAACAACTTCCCTGATGTCTTTGGGATTTGGGTTTTCTTTGTAGATTTTTAGAAACATAGATTTTTTCTTTGGATCAAAAATAGAATTTTTTGGGGAATAAGTGAATGTAAGATCAATTTGCCAGGATTTTATTGACTACCCATTGCGAGTTCCGTAACTTTATGGTAATGATTGATTTCATCGTTAATCGTTATCGGTTTTCGACAATTTATACACAGGTACTATGGGACATTTTAATTCATTACTTCGCAAAACACATTTTATTTGCTGGCATGGCCTAATAAAATGTACATTACTGATATTGATCTTTATGGTCGTTACTGCTTTGTCACTTGCTCAACAGGGTTGGTATTGGCAGAACCCCTTGCCGCAGGGAAATAATTTGTACGATGTTTATTTTCACGATAGAACAAATGGATGGGCATTAGGAGCCGATGGCACTATTTTATATACCAACGATCAAGGGTATTCTTGGGAAGAATATAAAATTGAGAGTCAGAGTGTGTTGTATGGAATGTTTTTTACTTCCGTCAGTAACGGATGGATTGTGGGTCAGCATGGAACAATCCTTTACTGGGATGGAACCACTTGGGAAGAACAAGAAAGTAATTATGATGGTTTGCTGTATGATGTATATTTCATTAATTCCAATACAGGATGGGCTGTGGGACAGGATGAAACGGTGTTACATACCGCAGACGGAGGTTTAAACTGGACAAGACTTACGTTTACAGGTACCCAACATTATTTTTCAGTTTATTTTATTGATGAAAACGAAGGGTATCTTTGCGGTGCAGCGGGTAATAATGGTGTAATAAAACATACCACCAATGGTGGAGACACCTGGTCGTTGGAAATTATTCCTGCTAATAGGATGAACTCCATTTGGTTCGGAGATGACGATAATGGTTGGGCTGTTGGCGACAATGGAGCTGTTTTCCATAAATCGTCTTCAGCAGGAGGTTGGGCATTACAAAGTTCGGGAACCACTAATAACCTTACATCGGTAGACGGGATCAATATACATCAGGTTTGGATATGTGGTGAGGACGGTGAGATAAGGCACACCAATAATGGGGGCGATACTTGGTTTTCTCAAAACAGTTCTGTAGATAACGATCTGCGTGCGGTTCACTATCACGATGGAGAAGTGGGGTGGGCCGTTGGCGACGAAGGTGTTGTTACGCACTCGAACAATGGAGGCGGCACTTGGAATAGGCTTGGTGAAGGCCCTACAGGTTATTTAAGGGAAATTAGCTTTAACCACCCATCCTTTGGTTTGGTAGTGGGCGATGATGGTTTAATTTATTATTCCATTGATGATGGCGAAACATGGAACGAAGATGCTAGTGGGATCTCTAGCCATTTGAATGCGGTGGACATTGCTTGGCATGCGATAAGTTACGACAGGGCCACGGCAGTTGGGGATAACGGAAATATACTAAGGGTGCTATGGGAACCAGACATGACCGACGAGCCCTGGGTTAAAATGCCATATGATTATGGTGATGAGTTTTTTGCTATTGATAATTATGGTTTCAGCGGTTGGGCAGCAGGTATCTTCGGAACCGTTATACATACTTCTAATGGGGGAAGCGTGTGGGAAAGACAACATCAGGATATGGGGTATCACTTATATGATATACAATTCCAGCCAAGAAACCATGTTTGGGCGGTCGGTATGGGTGGAAACATTATTTATTCTCCGGATAGGGGAGATACTTGGGAAGAACAGGTAAGCAATACTTTTACCAATCTTCATTCTGTTAGTTTTGCCGATTATCGCAGAGGTTGGGCTGTTGGGCTAAACGGTACTATTATTCATACCAATGATGGTGGGTCAACGTGGGAACAACAAACCAGTGGGACCTACGAAGCGCTATTCTCTGTGTTTTTTATAGATGAGAATAACGGTTGGATTGCTGGGGATGCCGGTACCATATTGCACACTAACGATGGCGGTTTAACATGGGGTAAACAAATAAGTGGTACCAACAATACGTTGTTTTCGGTTTTCTTTTCCGATTTGGCAACAGGCTGGGTCTGCGGAGAAAAGGGTACCATTCTTCATACGGTTGATGGAGGTGGGGCAACGTTATTTGAAGTATATGAACGGATCGATGTAAACGAAGAAATTCTTGATTTGTTGACTACCGAAGATGGATTAACCGTTGGTAGTAGTACCAAGGTCGCAAGCACCGATAAACTGGTTGGGGTGCAGCTTACGCTCGACGATGTGGGTCATACTTCGGTTGGCGATCTGACCATCATGTTCAGTCATGCAGGTGTTATGGATACCGTGATGTATCATTCAGGTGAAGACGGAGATAATATTCTGAACATGACCTTTTCGGATGCTTTGGAAATGCCTGCGGATAGTGCCGTTGCTCCGTTTACGGGAGGTTTTAAACCATATAAACCATTATCCGCGTTTAACGACCTTGATCCTACCGGAGCGTGGATACTAAGAATCCGGGATGATGTGAGTGGCAATACGGGAGTGTTAAACGCATGGTCTTTAAAATTATTTTTAGAAGACGAAAGTGGGACAACTACAATTAAAAATATAAAAAATAATAGAACAGCAGGGTTAAAATGCTACCCTAACCCAGTTCGTAATACTGCGATAATTAAATATTATTTGTCAAAGGCAGAGGATGTCGAATTGTCTGTTTTCGACCTGTCGGGCAGGAAAATAAGGATATTACAATCTTCGAGGAAACCTCAAGGTGTTAATACATATCGTTTAAATACCTCATCCTTGGCTAGCGGTATTTATTTTATTCAACTAAAAGCTGGCAACATCAATGAAGTAAATAGAATACTGGTGGAATAACGTTAAAAAAGGGAAGGCCTTATAACCTTCCCTTTTCTGTCTTTAATACACAAATATAAAAACGTTTACATTATTCAAATTGATACGGATTCCCGTTTTTATCAAAATAGGTAACCTCTCCAAATCTTTCGAGAGTTCCATATTTTTGTGCGTGATCCGCGTGTTCCCCGATTTTAGCAAATTTTTGAATAAACGACGAAACAAAAAAAAGCCACCCGAACTAATTCGGATGGCTTTGGATGAGCGAAAGACGGGGATCAAACCCGCGACCCTCAGCTTGGAAGGCTGATGCTCTATCAGCTGAGCTACTTTCGCTTGTTTTATTTTTTTTGGTTATCTCTAACCTAAGAGCCGATGGAGGGACTCGAACCCACGACCTGCTGATTACAAATCAGCTGCTCTAGCCAGCTGAGCTACATCGGCAAAATTTCGATTAAAACCAGACGTTTTCTGATTTATGTGGGGAGAGCAGGATTCGAACCTGCGAAGTCGTAAGACAACGGAGTTACAGTCCGTCCCAGTTGGCCGCTTTGGTATCTCCCCAAATATTAATTTCAATACATTACAATTTTCTACGTTTAGAAAACCAAAGAGCCGATGGAGGGACTCGAACCCACGACCTGCTGATTACAAATCAGCTGCTCTAGCCAGCTGAGCTACATCGGCGGGTGGGTAAGCTACCTGCATCGCACCGCTACAACCATCTACCCTTGCTGCTGTCAAGCCCTGGGGGAATTCAATAGGAGCTGGTCGTACAGGACTTACCCGTGCTTTAGCGGATGCAAAAGTAGAAAAAATCATATACCCGACAAGTGAAAAATCAAAAAAAATGAACTTTTTTTTTAGGCGTAATTTTAAGAGCTTTGTTATCAACAGGTTGTTTTTTTATTTTTTTTTCAAATAAAATAGTGATATTCGATTTCCAAATGAATATACGGTGTTTTTTTGTGCCGTTTATTATGAACAATATTATTAAAGCTTATCTTTGACAGAAATCTATTCTTAACTCAAAATTATTTAATTATGGAACAAGCAGCCTCAAAATCATCGACAGTTTATACTTATGGACTTTATTTAGGCATAGCATCAATCGTATTTAGCTTAATTACGTTTTATAGTGGAATGTTGGGGGATAAGTATTTTAGTTATTTGGGATTTGTAATAACAATTGCTTTTGTTTTTCTAGGTTTAAAGTATTATAAAGAAAAAGAGAATGGTGGATTCATGAAATACGGCCAAGGTGTTGGCCTTGGAGTATTAATTTCTTTGGTTGGAGGTGTTTTGTCAAGCGCATTCACATTTGTTTATTTTAGTTTTATAGATCCGGCAAAACACCAAGAGTTATTGGCTGTCATTCAAGAACAGCAATTGCAGGCAGGTGTTCCAGAAGCGCAATTAGAACAAATAGAAGGTGTGATGAGTATGATGTTAAGTCCAATGTCGTTGGCTTTAATGGGTGTAGTTGGAGCGGTATTTGGCGGCTTGATCATCTCGTTAATTATTTCAGCTATTCTTAAAAAAGACCCGGAACCAGCATTTTAATCAGCTTGGTAATTAATTATATTTGGAATGAATTTATCAATTGTAGTACCGCTTTTTAACGAAGAAGAATCGTTGTCTGAATTATATAACTGGGTAAGGCGAGTGCTGGCTCCCCTAGGCATTTCATTTGAAATTATTTTTATAGATGATGGAAGTAACGATACATCGTGGCAAGTAATTGAAGGTTTAGCTGCTGATCACGTGGAAGTGAAGGGAATTAAATTTCGCAGGAATTATGGAAAGTCGGCTGCACTTTATAGTGGTTTCGAAGCTGTGGAAGGAGAAGTGGTAATTACCATGGATGCCGATTTGCAAGATAACCCGGATGAACTGCCAGAGCTTTATCGAATGATAAAAGAGGATGGTTACGATTTGGTTAGTGGTTGGAAAAAGAAAAGGTTCGATCCATTGGGTAAAACTATTCCCAGTAAATTGTTTAACAGGACGGCAAGATACATTTCAGGTATAAAATTGCACGATTTTAATTGTGGCCTAAAGGCTTATCGAAAGGAAGTGGTCAAAAGTATCGAGGTTTATGGCGAGATGCACCGTTATATTCCAATACTGGCCAAGCGTAACGGTTTTGGTAAGATTGGCGAAAAAATAGTGGTTCATCGCGAAAGGCAGTATGGTGTCTCAAAGTTTGGGATGGAGCGATTTCTGAAAGGTTTTCTCGACTTGTTGTCGGTTACGTTTATTTCAAAGTTTGGAAAGCGACCGATGCATCTATTCGGAGGATTAGGAACATTAATGTTTCTGGTAGGATTCAGTTCCGCGTTTTACCTGGGAGCCCATAAACTTTATAGTGTGTATCACAACATCAAAGAGGCTTTAGTAATATCGAGTCCGTATTTTTATATTTCCTTAACGAGCATGATTATTGGAACCCAATTGTTTTTAGCTGGTTTTTTGGCCGAGCTTGTTTCAAGAAATAATCCCGAGCGAAATAAATATCAGATTGAAAAAAGTGTAAAATAAATTATGATGTCATTTTATAGTTCGATAGTTAAAGCATACGACGAAATATTTCCATTAAATAAAGTGCAGGCCAATTTAATTGAGGAATTGTTCCAAGGTTTAGGAGGGAAGAGAGTGTTGGATTGCGGTTGTGGTACAGGTAGTTTAGCGATAGAACTTGGCCGTAGGAGCGCAAATGTTGATGCATTCGACTTAGACGAAAGTATGGTTGCAAAAGCTGAAACAAAACGCCCTCAGGCACTTAATGTGAATTTTGCCAAAGACGATTTGCTCAGGTTTTCAGATAATTATAAAAAAGACAGTTATGATGTGGCTTATTGTTTAGGCAATACCTTGGCTCATTTGCCCAGCCTTGAGGAAGTAGGGCAATATATTAACGCAGCCGCTTCTGTGCTGAAACCCGGAGCGTTTGTATTGGTGCAGGTTGTGAATTTCGATAGGGTGATTAGCAATAAGATTTCGCAATTGCCAACCATTGAGAGCGAAAATTATGTCTTTGAACGAAACTATATTCCGGAAGAACACGGAGTCATCCAGTTTTCCACCGTGCTGAAAGTTAAGCGGAGTGTAGAATCTTACACGCAATCTTTATCACTAATCCCAATTTTAAAGGAGGATTTGGTCAAGATGCTTTCTGAACAATTTGAAGAAGTGCAGTTTTTTGGTTCGTTTAAAAAAGAAAAGTGGTTGGAAGATTCTTTCCATACGGTTGTGCTAGCGAAAAAACGCACCGGACAAAGCGTGTAAACCGCGAGATTAGTTAAGAATAAAAATGCCCGGTGCTTAAATTTTTTCTTCTATAAAATTAAGCATTTTATTTAATTCCTGAGGATGGAACCACATAATTTCTTTATCTCGTTTAAACCAAGTGAGTTGTTTTTTTGCATACCTACGTGTGTTCCGCTTTATTAATTCTATGGCTTTCTGTAAATCATATTCACCATCGAAATGTGCAAATAGCTCTTTGTAGCCGACAGTATTTAAAGAGTTTAGGTTTTTTAGTGGGTAGAGTTGCCTGGCTTCTTCTATTAACCCTTCTTCCTTCATCAGGTCGACCCTTCGATTGATTCGGTCGTATAAATCTTTCCGGTCCATTTCAAGCCCAATTTTTACCATGTTAAAAGGGCGATGCTTGATTGAGTTGGTTCGGAGCGAGCTGTATGGTTTTCCGGTCATCAGGCATATTTCAACTGCATGAATCACTCTTTTGTGGTTCATCAAATCAACCTGGTCGTAAAATACAGGATCCAACTGCTTAAGCTGTCTGCGGATGGAATCTATGCCTTCGGTATCGTATTGTTGCTTTAAATTATCTCTTAATTCCTGATCAATAGTGGGTAGTTCGTCTATGCCTTTGCACACAGCATCCACATACATCATTGAACCGCCAGTTAAAACCAATTGGTTGTGATTTTTAAAGAGCACTTCGCTCATTTTAAGGGCATCCTGTTCAAATTCCCAGGCACTGTAATAATCGTGAATAGAGTGGCTTCCTATGTTGTGGTGTTTGGCTGCAGCAAGTTCCTCAAGGGTAGGTGTTGCAGTACCAATTTTCAGTTCTTTAAATATTTGTCTCGAATCGGCCGATATGATCTCGGTATTAAAATGATTGGCAATTCGTATGCTGGTTTTGGTTTTGCCAATTCCCGTTGGGCCAACAACTACGATAAGCGTTTTTTGCATTAATGGTTTCAAGTAAAAGCATTTTTTTTGTTAGGGTAATTACAGGTCTTCCAGGTTATCGGTATACGATATCATGGAATCGTCATCGTGGTCATCGTCCTCCAAACCCAGAAAGGCATCATCGCTGTAGTCAAGATCTATATTTATTGAAGGCTCGCCCATGCTTTCTCCGAGTAATTCGCTCATGTCTAGCTGTTCGGGAGCTTCTCCAACCGACCTAATACATTTAGGAGATGGGCAGGATGAGCCGACGATTTCATATGTTTCAATAAACAGACTACGTTCGTTAAAGAAATCAAAAACATACAATAATCGTTGTTTCTTTTCAAATATAAATCTATTGAGTTTGGTGTCTGCCATGATTAACGATTCGTTGGCTTCGTCCACGGCCATGTCCATAAGTGTTATTTCTTCATTTTTCTGCCACTCATCGTCCGTCATAAAGAATGATGCCATTTGACCCTCATCAAATTTTAAAATTTTTTGAATGAAGTTATGAAGTTCAAGAAAAGTTGCACCACCACTAATTTCTATCTCTCTAAGAAAATCCTCGTCTTCTCCTGAAATTATTCTTAATCTTATCGTCATCGTTTATTTTTTAAGGACGGCAAATATATTAAAATCTTATTTTGCCAAGCGTTAAAATTACTCTCTTTTTACTGTGAGAAAAAACATTTTAACCAGCGCAATGTTTATTGTCTAACCAGTTGAAAATATACTTATGTGTTGTTTTAACGTTAAAGTTTTTAAAAGGTTGTGCATGGACTATGTTCTATGAACGAATTAAGCACGGTTTAATTATTTGCGTTAAGGTTAAAAAAACAAAGTGGAATGTGTTCAATATATTTTAAATGTGTTATTGTAAATTGTAGTTTGTTTATGAGAATTTTAGTTTGGGGAGTTTTAACAATGCTTGTTTTACTGTTTTCGGGTTGTGCTCGCAATAAAACAGAGAAAAAAACAAAGGAAAAAGAATGGGCATCACCTGCCACATCGATGAGCAACAGAAACGACAGGTTTGAAGCGGGAAAACTAGTTTATGATAGGAATTGCAAGATCTGTCATCAGGCCAACAGGATGGGGATTGAAAAAATTTATCCTCCGTTAAAAAATACCAAAAGAGTTACGGGCGATAAGGAGTATTTGATTGATGTTGTGTTAAACGGGATGAGTGAGGAGATTGTTGTTGAAGGCGTAAAATACAAAGGGGTAATGGCCTCTTACCGAAACCTCACGGATCAGCAAATTGCAGATGTCATTAATTATATTCGAAGCGACAGCAAAGCCGCAAGTGCCATGGTTTCAGCAGGTGAGGTAAAGCAAATGAGGTAGTCTATAGAATTTTAATTTGTGCCGCTTCTTTTTTTATCGTTTTTTTACCCTCCTAAATTTATTTGAACCATGACAAAACAACAAGGTTATACCACTCGGTCCATCCATGCTTCTTTCCCTAAAAATGATGTTTACAACTCGTTACATATGCCTATTTACGATGGCGTAGCGTATGAGTTTGATACATCACAAGATATCGAAAATGTATTTTCCGGCAAGGAAACGGCTCACCTTTATAGCAGAACATCAAATCCTACAGTGGAGTATTTCGAACAAAAACTTGGAAATGTTACAGGGGCTAAAAATGTTGTGGCACTTGCGTCGGGGATGGCGGCCATTTCAAATACCTTGCTGGCAGTGGTAGAACCAGGTGGAAATGTGGTTACTTCCAATCATCTTTTTGGACATACCTATGCTTTTTTCAAAGATACCTTGAAAACCTGGGGCATTGAGGTGAAGTTTGTGGACATGAGTAAACCGGAAGAGGTGGAGAAGGCCATGGACGAGAAAACACGTGTTTTGTTTTTTGAAACTATTACCAATCCTCAATTGGAGGTGGCCGATATTTCGGTTTTATCTGCTATTGCGCATTCCCGGAATGTTGCGGTTATAGCCGATTCAACAATAACTCCTCCTTATGTTTTAAAGTCCGTGGATTTTGGTGTCGATGTGGAGGTTATGTCTACTACTAAGTTTATTTCGGGAGGGGCTGCCGCTGTCGGTGGAGCGGTTGTTGATAATGGTACTTTTGATTGGCGCCGGATCCCTGCCTTAAACACCTGGTCGGAAAAATTCTCAGGGAACGGACTTGTGGCTCGTATCCGAAAAGAAATCTTTCGGCACCTTGGAGGGTGCATGACGGCTCATACAGCCCACTTTCTGAATTTGGGAATGGACACTTTGGCTCTAAGAGTGGATAGGTGCGTTGAAAACTGCTTGGAATTGGGGGAGTTCTTTGAAAACAACGGTAAAGTGAAGTCAGTAAATTATCCGGGACTTCGGTCGCACCCAAATTACGGATTGAGTTTAAAGCAATTTTCAGCTAAACCGGGTGCTGTTCTGACCATTGACTTGGAATCCAAAGAGCAATGTTACAGATTTATGGATGCTTTACAAGTGGTGCGTAGGGCAACTAATTTAAACGATAATAAAACGCTGATCATTCATCCATGGTCTACCATATATACCGAGTTTTCTGATGCGGAAAAAAAAGAAATGCATATTCGGGATACCATGTTAAGAATATCGGTAGGAATTGAAGATGTTCAGGATTTGCTGTATGATTTTAAGCAAGCATTAACTTTGTTGTAATGGAACAATTAAGACAATAAAATATGGTGTAGCACGATACATAGAGAGTGGTTGTGTTAAAATTTAAAGGTTAATACGAAAGTATACATGATTTCTAAAAAAATTCTAGCTCCGGTGATGCTTTTTGTTGTTTTCAACATATCATTTGCTCAAAACAACAGAATGTCGAATGATGAGGCTGGCGGTATTTTGCATAAAATGGCCGTTATAGCTGATTGGGGCATGGAAACATTAACCTTCGAGAAAGAAAAATATACTTTTTTCGCATTCCCTTTAATGAGTTATGAAGATAGAACCCAACTCGAGTTTGGCATTATGCCTGTTTGGAGATTTTATTTGGGAGGAAATGAAAAAAGTAATGCCTATTATCGCCCATCAAACATTGCTCCTTCCGTAATGTATTCGACCAGTGGGATGTATGAGTTTAAATTTGCATCCAACTTTTTTACCAAAAATAATTGGCATATCCGAAATAGGTGGTTATATCAATGGATGCCTGATAAGTTCTATAGTATCGGCAATTTTGCCAACAAAGATGTGTATTCCGATATTGAGTTAAAGAAGTTGGAATTCACGGGTAAAGTAATGAAAGGGATTACCGAAAAGGTGTTTCTGGGAATTAATTATGATGTTGGTGTCTTGGATGTTAAGGATGTGGGAATTGGTTTGTTAAATAATGGTGTAGAGGGTTATGAAGGCGGGAATATTATTGGTTTTGGGCCCATTGTAAGCCACGATACCCGAAACAATATCGTTTATCCCAATAAAGGGAGTTATATCTCATTTGACTATACTTATTATCCCAAATCAATTGGTGACTTTAGTTTTTCCAGCTTAACTTTTGATGCTCGAAAGTTTTTTGATTTGGGTAAAAAGGAGAGGGTGTTGGCAACACAAATCTATTTGAAGTCGGCCGATGGGGATGTGCCATTTTTTCGTTTGCCTGTTTTAGGAGGGAAAAGGTTTTTTCGGGGAGTTTCACATCCCTATAAATATATGGATAAAAACATGTTGTACCTGCAAGCCGCATACCGATCGCATTTGGTATGGCGATTTGGGTATGAGGTTTTTACCGGTGCTGGTAATATTTTCAACAAATGGAACTCAACTCTGTTTGAGGACGTTCATGTGATGGCCGGTTTGGGATTGAGAATCAGGGTTATTGAAAAAGAAAAATTAAATTTCAGATTCGATTACGGGCTTGCAACGAATGGAGATTCCGGTTTCTTTTTTACTTTGGGTGAGGCGTTTTAGTTTGTAATATTGATCAATACCAGAATCATTACTTTGTAATTTTTATTCCCAATAAATCATATTAATATAGTAGCTATAATTTAGTAAATATTTATTTGTTTCTGTTATTTTGCGTGAACTTATAGTATACTTGTATGGTTAAATACATACAGGTTAAGTATGTGTTAATAAAATAGAGGTAAAAGATGAAATTTTCAAAGAAAACGGAATATGGATTGAGATTTCTGCTGGCATTGGCAGAACTAAGTGAGGGAAGGTTTATGGGGATTTATCAGATTTCGTTGCGGCACAGTATTCCAATGAAATTTTTAGAAGCCATTGCTGTTGCGTTGAAAAAAGCCGGATTGTTGGAGGTGAAAAAAGGTGCAGGAGGTGGATATCGGTTGAAATATAAACCGGATGAAATATCGTTGCTCATGGTTTTTGATTGTTTGGAAGATTCCTACAAAAAGGAATTGGACATTACAGGGGATATCTCCAGTAATCAAAAGGCTGTCGCAATAATATTAAATGAGACCATTGCAGGCGTGCGCGGTGTGTTATCCGAAAAAACAATATATGATATTCAAAAGCAGTATAAAGATTTAAACGAGAGTTTGATGTACTATATTTAACTTTGTCGTATAACGGCGGGAGAATTATTGGAATGAAGCCCCAGTATCTTCGAATTAAAAATGTTCTTACAATAAAAACTGGATCGTGATTGAAGAATGAACTTATTAAAGTTTAACAGGGTAATGCTGGCATTGTGGTTCATGAGCCATATTAAAATTTAATTATAATCGGAAAATAAATAAAACGAATTATTATGAGCGGTATAGCAGAAAATGTAATTGAGCTAATTGGAAATACTCCATTGGTGCAGGTTAACCGAATGAACGAAGGAGGAGCGCAGGTTGTGGCTAAACTGGAGTTTTATAATCCTGCAAGTTCTGTGAAAGATAGAATTGCATACGCTATGATAGCGGACGCAGAAAGAAACGGCAAGTTAGATAAAGATACTGTTATTGTTGAGCCAACCAGTGGAAATACCGGTGTTGGATTGGCCTTTGTGGCAGCGGTAAAGGGGTATCGTTTAATTTTGACTATGCCAGAAAGTATGAGTATTGAAAGAAGAAAGTTACTCAAAAAATTCGGTGCTGAACTTGTTCTCACTCCTGCTGCTCAGGGCATGAAAGGTGCAATCTCAAGAGCGCAGGAAATTGCCAGTGAACACAAGAAAGCATTCATTCCGCAGCAATTTGATAATCCGGCTAATCCTTCGATACACAGATGTACTACAGCCCAGGAGATTTGGAAAGATACGGATGGTAAAATCGATGTGTTTGTTGCCGGGGTTGGAACAGGAGGTACTATCACAGGTGTGGGAGAGGAACTGAAAATGAAAAATCCGGAATTAAAGGTTGTTGCGGTCGAGCCAATGGATTCTCCTGTTATTTCAGGCGGACAGCCGGGCCCTCATAAAATACAGGGTATTGGAGCCGGGTTTATTCCCAAAAACTTAAATGTTGAAGTGGTAGATGAGGTGATTAAGGTTTCAAACGAGGATGCGGTTCAATCTAGCCATAAGGCTGCTTTGGAAGAAGGGTTGTTGTGTGGTTATTCTTCAGGAGCCGCTCTTTGGGCTGCGCTGGAATTATCAAAACGTGAGGAGTTGAAGGGAAAGCGGATTGTGGTAGTATTGCCTGATACCGGAGAAAGGTATTTAAGCAGCTACGAAATTTAACTGTTCCAAATAGAAATACCTATTATTGGTTATCTGACAAAAGGAATTGATTATCAGTGCGTGTCGCTGGTAATCAATTTTTATATAAAGACAGTTCTTAGCCTGGTATAAACAGAGTTTGAACTGGGGAGGAACGACAAAACATATGCTGAAACCATGTTAAATATTCATTCTGCGGTATGACTTTTCTTCCGATATCCATAAATGTAAGTAAGCAACAGATCTTGATTGTTGGTGGAGGCAAAGTGGCTTTGCATAAAATTACTTTGTTAAAACGATTCACCTCAAATTTCAAGGTAATCGCCCCTCGTATTTTAGAAGAAGTAAAAGAGATAGAGGGTGTTGAAATAGAGGAAAGAAATTACGTAGAGACTGATTTAAAGTCACATCTTTTGGTTTATGCAACCACAAACAACCATGAATTGAATCACCAAATAAGTGACCAGGGTAAAAAATATGGTTGCCTGGTAAATGTGGCAGACAGTGCGGAATATAGTGATTTTGTATCACCGGCTATTTTTAAGCACGGGGAATTGACAATTGCAGTTGGGTCCAATGGTAAAGATGTAAAAGCTTCCATAGCATTGAGGAATAAAATAAAAAGGTTTTTACGTGGTTAATTTTAAGATATCGAAAAAAATATATGGAAGAAATTAAGATAGCTATTGAGGGAAAGTACAGTAAAATTATTTTTTTTGATGAGGTTCAACAAATATTAAAGGACTCCGAAATAGGATACCAGCTGCTTACTGTAGGTACTAACCGTAAATCAAATATTGCTATGGAGGAGGTAGAATTTCCTCCTGTATCCAAGTTGTTGGAAGATTCAGTTTTAGGTGAAAAGGCCGATTTGTATATTTTGCCAGCAAAGGAACTTCCATATCCATTGCTTTCGGGTCTTGATGTTTTTGCCCTGCTTCCTTCTAAAGGCATTGGCGTGGGCCAATCTTCGCCTCTCAGTGAATTGGTAGCGCTGGTTGGAAGCATAGAAAACGAAAAACTGAAGAAGTGTTTTGAATTGAAGGATGTGCGAAAAAGCTGGGGAAGGGTTGTGCTAGCCGGTTTTGGGCCAGGGGATGAAGGGTTAATTACAAAAAAAACTGAATTTAATCTAAGTCACTCCGACATTATATTCTACGACGACTTAATTAACGAAGCATATTTAAACAATACGTTTAGTGCTGAAAAGGTGTATGTAGGTAAGCGCAAGGGGCAGCACAAATTTGATCAGGAGAAGATTAATGAACTCATGTATCAGGAGGCCATTAAAGGAAAATGGGTAGTACGGCTGAAAGGTGGTGACCCTATGATTTTTGGACGTGGCGCCGAAGAGTATCATTATGTGAGTAGTAGATGGGTAAAAGCGGAGATATTACCAGGCATCTCCAGTGCCTTTGCGGCAGCGGCAAATGCTGTAATTCCTTTTACCGAAAGATCCTTGGCCTCTTCCGTTGCGTTTTTATCGGCGCATGATATGCATAAGGTAAAAATTCCCCAAGCGGATACCTTGGTGTTTTTTATGGGAGCTTCCAATCAACAGGGATTAGCAAAACTGATTATCGCGGAAGGATGGCCGGAGAGTACACCTGTTGCGGTGGTACATAATGCTTCCAATCCTGGCCAAAAAATCTATAAGGGTAACTTGTATGAATTAAAGGTAAAAGGATCGGGATTGCCTTCTCCCTCTATAATCTTTGTGGGTAAAACAGCTGGCGAATTTGCCGGTTTGCAAAATAAATGGTTGTATACTGGAGCGTCATTAGACGAAATAAAATATCGTACCGATTTGGTTCATACACCTTTGATTTCTATTGAACCTGCTATGCCAGATCAAGAAACAAAATTAGCTTTTGATAATTTGACTTCTTACGACAGGATTGTCTTTTCCGGCAGATATGCGGTTTACTATTTCTTTGAAAAGCTCTTTGAGTCTGAAAAAGATGTTCGGGATTTGTCCGGTATTCAGATTGACTCTATTGGGAGGACTACTTCGAAAGCGCTGAAAGAAAAAGGATTGATTGTGGGTGCTTTATCGGATAAAGAATCTGTTGATGGTATGTTGCAGGTGTACGGAAAGCAAAGGGTGAGCGGCGAAAATATATTGGTGCCCTGTTCAAATCAATCAACAGGAACCCTGCAAAAAGGATTGCGCAGGTTAGGTAACCGTGTGAGCGAAATACAATTGTATCAAGTGGTTAAAAATAAATCAATTGTAAAGCAAAACCTGGACGGATTCGAAGGAGTCGTTTTTACATCTCCTGCAACCGTGGAAGCTTTTTTCGAGGTATATGATCAAATCCCTTCACATTTAAAGGTTAAATGTAGGGGAAAATTAACCGAAAAACTGTTTGTCAAATTAAACAGGGGCAACGAAATTATAAAGTGACCTGCGAGTTGGTTGCGTGTAAATACGGGTAAAAAAGAATTGCCTCGTTATTAACCCAGAATTTTCAGAGACAATTCTTTATGTTTTAATATGATTATATTTTTTTAACCCGAACAGCATTCATCCCCTTTAGCCCCTTTTCAAGCTCGAAATTCACTTTGTTACCTTCGACGATTTCGTCAATTAATCCGTTTACATGGACAAAGAATTTTTCCTGGGTGTCAAGGTCCTTGATAAATCCGTATCCTTTGTCATGATTAAAGAACTCAACCCTACCTGTTCGGATGGGTTCTTCAATATCTTCTTTTTTGGGAACAGATATTTCTATATTTTCGGCTTTAATCTTTGTTTTCTTGGTCAAATCCGGCGGAGTATCCGTAATCATCCCGTTTTCATCTACGTAAGCAATCATGTTGTTTAAGCTGCCGTCAGAAGAATTAGCTTTTCGTTCTTCTTTGCGTAAAGCTTTGTCTTTACGCTTTTTCATCCTTTTTTGTTCTTTGTCTTTTTTGCCAAATGTTTCTTGAGATCTCCCCATTAAATATATTTTTATGAATAATAACTATTAAGTAATGAAGAAATAAATATAAAGAGTAAAGTGAACTGTCAAACGCCTTATAAGGTGGTGATGAAAGAACCTAATATTACTTGAAACGATCATGAATTTATACCTTCTAAAATACAAACCTGTATAGCTATTCCCAATTTATTGGGAGTGATAATTCATTGAAGGTTTCATCTATCAACTGATATTAATATATTCAGGTGAAAGGATATTTCTTGCCTATTACTTGGTACAAAGTTAAAATAAAATGTGGGACTTACCACCTATAAAACATTTCGGACTATAAAAAATCTATTTTTCAATTTACATAGTTTGATAATCTATTTAGCTATTTTTTTTTCCGAATATATCCCGATTCAGTTTGCCGGATACCAATCCTTCCTCATCGATGCTGACGGTGTTAAAGCCAAATTCCGATATTTTATGCTGAAATTTTTTTGAGAATATTGACTTGAGTGTGGGGATCTGTTCATTCGGGACTTCTATGCTGGCATTTCCTTTTTTGTATCTTACCCTTACATCATTAAACCCATTGGCGTTTAACAGGTTTTCGGCATTTTCTATCATGCTTAACCTTTCTGTTGTAATTTTTTCACCATAGGGGAATCGACTGCTTAAGCAGGGACTTGCAGGCTTATCCCATATTTCAAGGTTAAAATATTTGCTCATCATTCGGATATTTTCCTTGTTGATATTACATTCTAAAAGTGGGCTAAATACATGAAAGTCATCCGCAGCCTGCATACCTGGACGATAATCTCCTGTATCGTCATAATTGTTTCCGTTTGCTATTTCATAACCGGGGAAGGAATTATTGGCAAGTTCTTGGATGGATTTATACAGATTGGTTTTGCAATAATAACAACGGTTCACAGGATTCGAACTGTAATTGATGTCATTAATTTCGTTGGCATCAATTTCAATTAATTGGATATCGTAACTCTTGGCAAAATATCTGGCATCCGATAAGTCTTTTTCTTTCAGACTTGCCGAGTTGCTAATAACTGCTACAGCATTTTCTTTGCCCAATTGCTGTCGGGCTAAAAAGGATACCAGGCAAGAATCTACCCCGCCGGAAAGAGCAATCAAAAGTTTAGGGTGATGTTGGAACCAGGTGTTCATTCTAGCTATGTTTGATTGTATGTTTTCCATATTCCTGTAACACAAAATGGCAGGAAAAGTTGAATATAAAAAAACGCAGCCCGTTAAGAGCTGCGTTATTTTTGTTTTAATTAAAAGGATTTATTAATTCTGCTTTTTAATCAAATTCAATGCACTGCCATTTTTAAACCACTCAATTTGCTGTAGGTTGTATGTATGGTGAGCCAATATTTCTTCTTTACTTCTATCGGCATGAATAATCTCGACAGTTAAAGGTTTGCCGGGAGCAAAATCTTTCAGGTCTTTAAAATTAAATGTGTCATCCTCTTGTATCTTATCATAATCCGCCTCGTTGGCGAAAGTAATTCCCAACATACCTTGTTTTTTAAGGTTTGTTTCGTGGATACGGGCAAAACTTTTAACCAACACCACTTTTACACCTAAATGTCTGGGTTCCATAGCCGCGTGCTCACGCGACGAACCTTCGCCATAGTTATGGTCGCCCACAACAACGGTTGGTATGCCAGCTTCTTTATAAGCACGTTGGGTTGCAGGAACTTCGCCATATTCGCCAGTCAGTTGCGACTTTACTTTGTTGGTTTCACCGTTGAATTTGTTTACAGCGCCAATCAACATGTTGTTAGAGATATTATCCAGATGACCTCTGTATTTCAGCCAAGGACCCGCCATTGAAATATGGTCTGTGGTACATTTACCTTCAGCCTTAATCAATAATTTGGCTCCCGTAATATTTTCACCATCCCATTCTGCAAAAGGCGTGAGCAACTGAAGTCTGTCACTGTCTGGAGAAACGATCACTTCAACACTAGAACCATCGGCAGCTGGTGCTTGGTAACCAGGGTCTTCAACATCAAAACCTCTTGGGGGTAGTTCGTCTCCCGTTGGAGGAGTTAATGCAACCTGCTCTCCTTTATCATTGGTTAATTTATCTTTTAACGGGTTGAATCTTAGATCTCCTGCTATAGCCAAAGCGGTCACTAATTCAGGTGAACCTACAAAAGCATAGGTGTTTGGATTGCCATCGGCACGTTTGGCAAAATTACGGTTGAAAGAATGTACAATAGTATTTTTCTCTTGTTTTTCTGCTCCCATTCGAGCCCACATACCAATACAGGGTCCGCAAGCGTTGGCAAAAACAACGCCATTAATCTTCTTAAATGTATCTACCATGCCATCTCTGTCAATGGTATATCGTACTTGTTCCGATCCGGGTGTAATGGAAAATTCTGCTTTAGCCTTTAATCCTTTTTTTACCGCGTCTTCAGCTACCGATGCGGCTTTGGAAATATCTTCGTACGATGAGTTGGTGCAAGAGCCGATTAAACCTACTTCAATTTTTGTTGGCCAACCGTTTTTCACAGCCTCTTCTTTCATTTGACTGATCGGCGTAGCTTTGTCAGGTGTAAAAGGTCCGTTCAGATGCGGCTCCAGTTCATTTAAATTAATTTCAATAACCTGATCGAAATATTTTTCCGGTTCAGCATATACCTCATTGTCTGCTGTTAGCAAGTCTTTTACTTCGTTTGCGGCATCTGCCACATCATGACGGTTGGTAGCTCTTAGGTATCGCTCCATCGAGAAGTCGTATCCAAAAGTTGAGGTTGTTGCCCCGATTTCAGCACCCATGTTGCAGATGGTTCCTTTTCCCGTGCAGGATAGAGACTCGGCGCCTTCGCCAAAATACTCCACAATACAACCAGTTCCACCTTTAACGGTCAGGATTCCTGCAACTTTTAAAATAATATCCTTGGGAGCCGTCCAGCCACTTAATTTGCCGGTAAGCTTGACGCCTATTAATTTAGGGAATTTTAGTTCCCAGGGCATACCTGCCATAACGTCTACGGCGTCTGCTCCTCCAACGCCAATGGCAATCATCCCTAATCCACCTGCGTTAACGGTGTGCGAATCGGTACCAATCATCATTCCACCCGGGAAAGCATAATTCTCTAAAACAACCTGATGGATTATACCTGCACCAGGTTTCCAAAATCCAATTCCATAACGGTTTGTTACAGAGCTTAGAAAGTCATAAACCTCTTTGTTGGTGGTTTTGGCAGTGGCTAAATCTTTAGAAGCGTCAACCTTGGCCTGTATCAAGTGGTCGGCATGAACCGTAGAAGGAACAGCCGCTTTATTTTTTCCCGCTTGCATAAACTGCAATAAAGCCATTTGTGCAGTAGCGTCCTGCATGGCTACACGATCAGGGTTGAAATTTACATATGATTCACCCCTTGTAAAGGCCTCGGTCGCATCTTCGGACAGGTGAGCATAAAGAATTTTTTCGGTAAGCGTTAGGGGTTTGTCCAAAATAGTACGAGCTTTATCAACTTTAGCTCCCATCTGGGCATACACTTTCTTAATCATTTCAATGTCGAACGCCATAATTATTTAAAAGTTTTAGTGTTTCTAAAATGTTGAGCAGGTTTTTTTGAAGGTTGACTCTTCCTTAAGGAAGAACTAATCTAACTGTACAAGTGAAACCTATTCTAGTTCAACAAAATTAGTAAAAAATAGAAATAATCTGCTTTTTGTCATGTCTATTTTGTAACAACCATAGGGAGGGAATGTTTAAGGGAAGGAAAGAGGTGGTTGACTGGAGAAAAGTTGCAAAGCCCAAAGGCCTTGCAAGTATAATCATCAACAAAACATTGAAATTAATAATTGGATGACATTGTTATTTTACTTCCGTAATAAAATCTTCTTTGTTTTTTCTGACTTTAACCAAAGGCTCCAACCAATCGCTTTCAGGCTCTCTGTAGCCTAATGGCAGAAGAAGTACACTTCTTAAGTTTTTCTCTTTCAAATTTAGTATCTCATCAACTGCATGGGGATCAAATCCTTCCATAGGGGTCGCGTCCACCTCTTCGAAGGCGGCAGCAGTAATCATATTGGCAAAACCAATATAGGCTTGTTTGGCTGTGTGCACAAAGTTCTCTTCCGCGGGGCGTTGCGGATAAGTGCCAAGTAGCATCTGCCTGTAGTTTTCCCAGCCTTCGTTTTTAAAACCTCTAATTTCATTAGTTAAATCAAACATGTTGTTAATGCGCTCTTCGGTATAATTATCCCATGCCGCAAAAACCAAAAGGTGCGAACAATCTGTAATTTGTTCCTGATCCCATGCTACGGGTTTAATTTTCTCTTTGATTTCCTGATTCGTGATCACCAATATTTCGTAAGGTTGAAGTCCACTTGAGGTTGGGGCCAACCTAGCTGCTTCCAGAATTTTATCAACTTTTTCCTGGGGAACCTGGGTTCCGTTCATCTTTTTAGTGGCATAACGCCATTTTAAACGGTCTATTAAATCCATATCTTATCCTGTTTTTTAATTTTAATATGTTTATTCGAACAACAAATGTGTTCTATAGTTCAGGATTAATATGCTGTTTTAGCATGAACTGGCATTTTTTAGGCTTGAATCATTGTTTGGGGCCACTGGAATGTATCTTAAAATGGTTTCTGCATTAAGCTATTTTTTAGCTATCTTTATAATTAATTGTATTGTAAGATGATATCGAAACTTTTCATAGAAAATATAAAGGTGGCTGTGGGGGCTATCCAATCCAATAAGCTACGTACCATCCTAACCATCGTGATTATAACCATTGGCATCACGGCGCTTATTGGCATTATCACTGCGGTTCAATCCATAGAAACCGCTATTTCGAGTAATTTTACCGGGATGGGAGCCAATTCTTTTACGATTGAAAACCGAGGGCAGAATATTCAGATTGGAAAGCAAAGGCACAAGACAAAGCGACATAGTTTTATTTCGTACAAAGAAGCCATGGAGTTTAAAGAAAAGTTTGTTTTTCCGGCAATGGTTACCATATCCTACCAAGCCTCAGGAAATGCTACGGTAAAACACGAGTCGGAAAAAACAAATCCGAACGTGAGTGTTTATGGTGTAGATGAAAATTTTATTTCAACGGCAGGTCACAAGCTTAAAATAGGACGGGATTTTTTAATGGGCGATATCAAGGATGGTCGACATGTGGCTATGTTGGGGGCTGCATTGTATAAAAAATTGTTTCCGACAAAAGAATCGGCAATAGATAAAGTAATTTCTTTGGCATCCGGAAAGTACAAGGTAATTGGTGTTCTGGAAGAAAAAGGAGCGGGATTCGGAGGACAGGGAGATAACATATTGTTGCTTCCGGTGAGCAATGTACGTCAGTATTTTAGCAGACCTAAGATGTCCTATAAAATTGAAGTTAAAGCTAATAATCCCACTCAAGTGGAGGCCGCAGTGAGTGAGGCCACAGGTGCTTTTAGGTTGGTCAGGAGACTAAAAGCTTCCGATGAAAACAATTTCAATATTGTGAAGAGTGATAATTTATCCCGAATGCTGATCGACAACCTTTCCAACGTTACTTTAATTGCCAATATGATAGGATTCATCACCTTATTTGGAGCAGCCATAGGATTGATGAATATTATGTTGGTAGCCGTGGCAGAACGGACACGTGAAATAGGAATTCGCAAGGCAATTGGAGCAACCCGTAAAGCCATAAGGGATCAGTTCCTGTTGGAATCGATCCTGATTGGAATAATCGGTGGTATTTGTGGAATTTTACTGGGCATCGGGGTAGGGAATATTTTGTCTGTGATTTTTAAATCGGGCTTTGTAGTTCCTTGGGAATGGATTTCAATAAGTATATTGCTTTGCCTGGGAGTTGGATTAGCTTCGGGACTCATGCCTGCCGTAAAAGCATCCAAGCTCGATCCCATAGACTCATTGCGATACGAATAATTATCTAACCAAATCATATGATAAAATCTACTTTAAAAAGTTTCGTCGACTTTCTTTCGCGAAAGACCTTGATAGCCATATTAATAGTTGTGGCGATAGGTGTGATAATAAATCTGATTCAACCGGATGTAGAGCCGGATAAAACTGCTGTTTCGATAATGGTTTGTAACAGTTCGGATGTTGATTCCATTATGAAGATCGAAGACAATTTAGTAATGCCGATGTTATATCGGAAAGTACCCAATTTAAAGGATGTTCATTACAAAGAGCGGATGCAAAAGTTTATTGACATGATGCTTCCTTCGGTTTTGATGGCCAAAGAAAAAATTAACCAGGAGCGTTATAAAGTACTTGAAACTGATGCGGCAGTTCGCTCGGGATTAGGGACGGCTGAAGATTCCTTGTATTTGAACAAGGTGAAGAAAAATTTTAAAACCGATAAGATACCCGAAGTTCTCAGGCGCTTGCATCCGCATCCGGTGTCTATAGTGTTGGCACAGGCGGCCATTGAAAGTGGCTGGGGTACATCTCGTTTTTGCAGGGAAGCAAACAATATTTATGGAATATGGTCGTATAGTTCAAAAGAAAAGCGCATTAAAGCAGGTGAGTCGAGAAGTGGTACGGATATCTATTTGCGCAAGTACGATTCGCTATTTGAATCGATTTACGACTATTACCAAACCATCGCCAAAGCCAACGCATATAAACAGTTTCGGGAGGCTCGTTTGCAATCGGAAAATCCGTACCGATTGATCTGGTACCTGAGCAATTATTCCGAGAAACGATACGAATATGTGCGTGCGTTGCGGAATGTGATAGAATTTAACGACTTACATAATTACGATGACTACAAACTGGCAGAAATTGATAAGGAGGATGAGATTTGGAAAAACTTGCTGGAGTAACTTGGTGTTTTTACTGCTCCTATCTTTAATAGGTGCACCTTCATGTCAAGGCAAACCTTTTAATAATGGCCAATCCAGGGCAGGTATAAAATTGCCTGATGATTTTTCTGCGGTTGGATTGGTATACCATCGCTTTGGCGACGATAGATATCCCTCAACAAATACCCCGCTGGATAAGTTTGAGGAGCAATTGTTATATCTTACCCAAAATGGGTTTAAAACCTATACCGTTTCTGGTTTAATCAAAGGTGCCAACGATTCGGCAAAGAAAATATTTATAACCGTTGACGATGGCTTAAAATCTTTCTATACCAATGGATGGCCACTATTAAAAAAGTACAATTGCAAAGCAACACTTTTTGTGAACACCGAAAGTGTGGGTTGGGGCGATTACTTAAATTGGGAACAGTTAAAGAAGCTGGCAGAAGCCGGCATTGAAATCGGGTCGCATTCACACAAGCACACTTATTTCCTAAATATACCCGATTCGATGCGGGAACAAGTATTTCTTAAAGATCTAGATATTTCGGAGCAACTTTTTAAAGATAGCTTAGGTTTTGTGCCTAAAACTTATGCATACCCGTATGGGGAATATGACGAGCAAATGGCTAATCTGTTAAAGAAAAGAGGATATGAAATGTCCTTTGCTCAAAACTCGGGTGTGTGGAACTATAGAACCCATCCTTTTGCCATTCCTCGTTTTCCGATTGCGGGTAATTATGTGGAGATGGAACAATTCAGGCTTAAGGTAAATATGAAACCTATTCTTATTGGCAATGTCTCGGATTTCCCTTTTGAACTAAGTGCAGGTGAAAAAATGTATCTTCGGCTTTCTGTCGATTCAGTACATAACTTACATCGCGTCAATTGCTTTTATAATAATAAATCCAACTCTGATATCTATCAGTTTAAGGACGATACCATCCGTGTTTCTGTAAAAATGCCCAACAATTTCAGGCGAGTATTGCTCACATTTACCTCAACAGATGCTACAAATCAATGGTATTGGTGGAGTAAGCTATTTGTAAATTCAGGTGTTGAGGAATAGCAATATTCTCCCAAATGAATAAAACACAATTTAAGGCTTTTATTGATTTCGGTCGGATAAATGTTAGTTTTAGGTTTTTGTTTTTAACGATACTATACAAAATTTTATGAAAGCTAAATTAATCTTACCCATAATCATGTTAGTCGTGGTATCTATGTTTGCGGGTAACTGGATATATGGTAAAATGTCTGCAAAAAAACTGGATGCTTACCTAAAACAATTCCCGGATAATTCTCAAATGCAGTATGCTGAAGTTAAAGTAAATCCACTCTGGTCAAAAATAACTTTTAACGATTTTTCGTTTACCGACCCTAATACTAAAATAACTATAAAAAGTGAAGTGCTGTATGTTACCATGAAACATTCCGAAGCGTTGGAAATTTCAAAAACACGCAGGATCGATAAGTTGACAAAGCTTGGTTTAGATTGTAGACAATTAAAGATTTTTGAAGATGATAAGCTTATTTTGGTAAGCGAAAATACCTTGTTCGATTTTAAGGGCGATATGAGCCAGAGGATATTCGAAAAGATGGATAAACAATTTCCCGGGAATCAACAATATATCAGTCTGAATATTAAAGATGGGGAATTCAAAGGTTTTCCACTGGGAAAAGGACATAACGGGAATATACTGGCCGGATTGAACGAAATAAAATCAGCCGAATTTAAAATGTTATTTAAACCGGATGAAAAGGAGATTGAAATTGAGAAAGTTGAAATAAAGGTTGCTCATTTAATACTAAAGGGTAAAGCGGATATCAATTATCTAGGGCAAGGTTTAAATGATTTTTCCGCTTTAAAAATTGACATGGACTACGCTGTTAACCTTACGGACGAAATGACTTGGGGCGATAGTCGAACAACTGGAGCCTATACCTTGCAATCATTTAGTTCTGCTTTTGAGGGGGATTTTGAGTTTGATGATAAAGGTGAACTAATCATCCCGTCTTTGGAAGCAAAATTAAGCTTTAACCTTAAAGGGGTGACGGTAGAATACGACGAAGACGTTAAGAACAATATTGATATGTCGCTTTCTGTACTGGGGGTAAGTTCAAGCGAATTATCAGTGAATGAGTTTTCCTTCGATGCGTCGCTTAATTCAGGTAAGTGTATAGTTGAAAACACAAAGCTGGTTTTACCCTTATTTGAAGCCAGCTTGCGGGCTAGTTTAAATCTGAAATCTGGCGTTCTGGAAGATTCTGATATCGATGAAATGGAGATGCGCATCACAAATATCAACCCTAATTTAAATGAGGCTGTAAATAACTTAGCGGGAACTTTTGGACTTAAAATTCCTCGCGATGGAGAAGATATTGTTTTGGAAGTGAAAGGTTCGGTTGAAAATCCAAAGGTGAAAGGGATTCATTATTAATCTCTTTCTGTTTCTGGAAAGAGATGCACAAAAAAAAGCTCGCCATTTTTGGCGAGCCTTTTTTTATATTGTGAACTGTAAATTACTTTACAGAATCCATGTACTGAATTAATTCACACACCTTAGCTGAATAACCCATCTCGTTGTCATACCAAGAAACAACTTTTACGAAGTTGTCAGATAAAGAAATACCAGCTTTAGCATCGAAGATAGAAGTACGAGTATCACCAACGAAGTCGTTAGAAACAACCATATCCTCAGTATAACCAAGAACACCAGCTAATTCACCTTCCGAAGCTTCTTTCATAGCAGCGCAAATAGCCTCGTAAGAAGCACCTTTTTCTAAACGTGCAGTTAAGTCAACAACAGATACGTCTGGAGTTGGAACACGGAAAGCCATACCAGTTAATTTACCGTTAAGCTCAGGAATTACTTTACCTACAGCTTTAGCAGCACCAGTAGAAGAAGGGATGATGTTTTGACCAGCTCCACGTCCACCTCTCCAGTCTTTCATAGAAGGACCGTCAACAGTTTTCTGGGTAGCGGTAGTTGCGTGAACAGTTGTCATTAAACCTTCAACAATACCAAACTTGTCGTTTAATACTTTTGCTACAGGAGCAAGACAGTTTGTAGTACAAGAAGCGTTAGAAACAAAGTTCATGTCGTTAGTGTACTTAGTGTTGTTTACGCCCATAACGAACATTGGAGTATCGTCTTTTGAAGGAGCAGACATAACTACTTTTTTGGCACCGGCGTCGATGTGACCTTGAGCAGACTCTTTAGTTAAGAATAAACCAGTAGACTCAACTACATACTCAGCAGCTACAGCACCCCAGTTAATGTCAGCAGGGTTTCTCTCAGCTGAAACACGGATCTCAGAACCGTTTACGATAAGCTTACCATCTTTTACTTCAACAGTACCGTCAAAGATACCATGAGTAGAATCATACTTTAACATGTAAGCCATGTAGTCAACGTCAATAAGGTCGTTGATAGCTACAACTTCAATAGTTCCTTTGGCAACAGCCTGACGAAATACGAAACGACCGATACGGCCAAATCCGTTAATACCAATTTTAATTTTTGACATTTTATAGGTTTTTTAGAAATAATATTTACAACTCCATTAAAAATGAGTGACAAAAGTATAAAATCATTAACAATTGGTCAAACAAACACATAAGGTTTTTGTAAATAGAATATTAAAAAATGTGAAACTGGTCGAAAAGCTGTTTTACAGCATACGTGCTGGTTGTTTCAGACGTTTTTTGCTATGTGAAGGTTGCAAAATAAAACTGTTTGTAGAAGCAAATAGGTAAGAAACAAAAAAGGAGCAACCCTATTTTAAGATTGCTCCTTTTTGGCTAAATCAAATAGCTTATGCATTTTCTGTACTCATTTCTACATTTACTTTGCTGTAAGCAGGACAGTCCTCAGTGCTTTTGCAAGAGCTGAATCCTAATGCTACAAATAATCCAACGGCTGCTACTAATAAAAAGGCTTTTTTCATGACTATAATATTACAATATAATTAATGATAGTTTTTTTATCTCAGTTTTTATAGAATTAGTAACGGAATACTTTATTTTTAGTTACAAAAATCTTCCTTTTTCTGATAAACGTTAAAAAATATCTGACTAATATATACTAACTAAATTATTTCCTCATATCCTCAAACCTTATAAATTTATATTCTGTGACGGTTGAGTTTTAATGGTTAATTTATCGTTTTTTTCTCAATTTTTTCAGTGCCGAAAATGCTCGGTCAACATCTTCATCATTTACCAAAACCGTAAACTCGTAGGAGGTGGATATAACTTCAGCAATATTTATGCCCTCCCATGCAATGGCTTTCAAAATATAATAATAAAATCCCGGAACCTGCGTGTTGCTTTCATGCAGTTTTAAAGTAATGGCCGACAAGTTTTCTTTTTTCAGATGTAACATTTCGTTTCTGAAATACTCATCCACCAAATTGGCGTGTAAACTACTGATCACCAAGTTCGATTCGTGAACACCTCTAACCAGAGTGTAAAACGTATCCTGATGATGCGAGATAGATTCAAAAACCTTAGTGTGGCATTTTATTAGTGTGTTGGAATTGGTATAAGTATAATCTGTTAAATCCGAACGAACAATTATATCACCGAGCATCCGAATCATTTTATCGATGCCACGGTTTAGGTTCATGTCTAATTGCGGACTAAGCCTGTTTAGTGCCATTACAATTGCACCATGTTTGGCTTCCTTCATTAAAAACCTCTCAATATCAGGCTTAATCTTTCTGGCTAAAGCCGACACGTTAATTAACCCTTCTGCTAAAGCTTCGGATATAAATGGCTGTGCTTTAATAACAGATTCAACCGCTTGCGGTATAGTGATCATGCTTTAAAAATTTAATCAAAAATACAAAATGTTAAAAATATAACAAAGTGTTATAAAATAGTTTTATTTGCGATTGAAATTTTACCTTTCCCATATTGCCAATTATATTTGTTGTGTATTAAAGTCGTTAATTACCTTTGTTGAAAGAAAAGGCAGTGGCAACAACGTAATGATTGCCCGGTTTTTTTAATTTTAAGCAAAAATTTAACGCATAATATAATTTAATTAGTATCATGGCATTTACATTAAGAGGTTCAATAGTTGCAATTGTTACGCCGTTTCTGGATTCTGGAGAGATTGATTGGGATTCGTTTGACAACGTGATTGATTTTCATTTGAATAACAGGACGGATGGAATTGTGGTTTGCGGAACAACAGGTGAAACACCTACGTTGACAAATGAAGAGGATGAAGCATTAATTGCAAGAGCGATTAAGAGAATCGGAGGGAAAATCCCTGTAATTGCCGGAACTGGAAGTAATTGTACACAAACTGCGGTTGAAAAAACCCAAAAGGCGAAAGAATTAGGTGCTGATGCTGCTTTAGTGGTAGTGCCTTACTACAATAAACCTACTCAAAAAGGGATATACCATCATTTTAAAACAGTAGCAGAATCGGTGGATATTCCAATTGTATTGTATAATGTACCGTCCAGGACAGGAGCCGGATTAACACCGGATACAGTGCTTAAATTGGCCAGGGATTTTGATAATATTGTTGCCGTGAAAGAAGCAGCCGGAATATTATCCCATTTTACGGATATAATCGCTGGAGCTCCCGAAGGATTTATAGTTTACAGTGGAGATGACTTTTTAGCAAGTTCAGCTAATTTGTTAGGTGCGGATGGTTGTATTTCGGTCATAGCCAATATTATCCCGGAGGATTTTCATCAATTAATGAAGGTTTCGCTAGAAGGCGATACCTTAACTGCTCGTACGTTATTTTATAAATATAGAAGGTTAATAGACTTGTGTTTTATTGAATCAAACCCAATTCCTGTAAAAGCAGCCTTGGCTGAAATGGGACTGATCAAAGAAGTGTTCAGACAACCGCTATGCAGCTTGGAGGACGAAAATAAAAGACTTCTTATAGATGAAATGAAAAAGTTAAAATTAATATAAGGGTTAATTTGATGCCAATGGATAATTGTTGGTAACAAACTAGTTATATTTTGTTGGTGATGATGAAAAAGGCTATCTCGATTTATTCGAGATAGCCTTTTATCTGTTTTAATATTCTGGATTATCTTTTAATGATTTTTTTGACGGATTTTTCACCGTTTTTCTTAAATATTATAAAGTATAACCCTTTATTGAATGAAGAAAGTTCGAGTGTGTAATTGTCTCCGTAAAATGCATCGTTAAATAATACAACTCCCGAAGCATCAATTAAACTAAGATCAACTAATTCTACATTGTTATTGTTGACACTGATATTAACATATGATGTTGCCGGGTTAGGACTAACGGAAATTTGTTGTGACAATTTAAGATTTGCTCCTATAGAAGTAGGATCAGGGATTGACAATACTGCATCAATAACATGTACTACTCCATTATCAGTTAGAATGTCCGCAATTATCACTTTAGCATCATTAATGTGAATTTCTCCTTTCATTTTGGTCACTTTAATATTTGCTCCCTGCAGCGTCTCGATCATCTGACCGTCGCTAAGGTCTGTGGACATGGCTTTGCCGGCCACAACGTGGTAAAGAAGGATCTGTGCCAGGTCGCCTGTTGGGTCTTCCAGCAAGGCTTCCACGGTTCCTTCCGGCAGCGCGGCGAACGCATCGTCGGTAGGTGCAAACACGGTAAACGGCCCCTCGCCGGCCAGGTCATCGGCCAGTTCTGCGGCAATGACGGCCGCTTCCAGGGTGTTATGGTCCTCGCTGTTCACGATAATGTCAACCACGGTTGTTGTAGGCGGAAGCAATACGGCATCGATCACGTGCACCACACCGTTGTCGGCCATTACATCGGCCACGGTTACCATGGCATCGTTGATGTATACCTTGCCGTCCATGATCTTCACTTTCACTTTTTTGCCCTGCAGCGTCTCGATCATCTGAC